>JANWHL010000301.1 GCA_025450405.1 Ktedonobacterales bacterium | reverse complement strand
GTTCGAGGGAATCTTGAGCGTCGGGCGGGTCGTAGGGGCAGCGGGCGCTTTTCGAGGGAAGGGCCGAGGTGCGTGGCCGCGCCTGGATGGGTGTCCCAGCCAATGGCGGACGTGGGCAAGGAGGTGCCCTGAAGGACGCGGCGAATCACCAAGGGCACGGTTATCGGCGGGGCGGGCGCGGAAGGAGAGCGCGCCGCGGCAGGCTGGCGGCTGCGGCCGCCCGTCAGGTTGATGTGTGTGGGGCGCACGGTTGCGTGCCTCACACTGTGTGGGCCGGGAAGCCAGGCGGTGGAGGCTAGCCACCGGTTAGGCGCGCGCCGAGGCGACGCAGGACGTCATCGGCGGCCAGGGGCGCGGCGACGCGATATTCGGAGCCGTTCAGCGCCTCCACCACGGGCGCCACCTCTTGCTGGAGGCTTGAGTCGGCCAGGTGGCGCAGCACATACGCCGCCACGTGGCGCATCTCGGGGGGCAGGTCGTGCAAGGTGAGGCGGGTCAGCACGGCGCGGGCGCCGGCGTCGTGGCGGGCGAGGGCAATAGCCGCGGCCCAGCGCACGCCTTCGTCGTGATCGCCCATGGCGTCGGCCAGCGCGATCAGCACTTCGGGATAGCCGCACGAGGCCAGCGCCGAGATGGCCAACTGCCGGAGGCGCGGGTCCGGGTCGCGCAGGGCCGCCAGCGCTGTCGCTTGCCAGCCGGTGACGGGACCCAGGCAGACCGCGTGGCCGATGTGCTCGCGCAGGCGGCGGCCGTCGCGGCCGGCATAGAGGTCGGGACCGGCGGGACGCGGGAGGGCATGGCCCTGCCAGGTGCCGAGCGCGAGGAAACGGAGGAGGGTCGTACGCATGCGCGCGGCGTCCGGTGGACGGGGATCGCCCACGGCATAGGCGAGTCCGGCGTCGCCCGCCGCCAGCCGGTGCACCACCTGGGTGACCGCCACACCGTCGCCGTGCAGGGCGCGCTCGACAAGCCCGGCCTCGGGCGTAAGGGCGGGCCGGTCGGTGATCGCCGGCAAGGTGGCTGGGCTCGAGAGGTCTGACTTGGGCTGCAAGTCCACGACGTGTCTCCTTCCTGAAGTCCTCAGGTCGGCATGGGGAGTCGTGGGCGCGGAGCGCCTGGGCGGAGTGCCTGGGCCGATCCGGTGTGCGCCTGGGCGGGCGCGCGGCCAGAACCCCACGAGGGTGGGAGGCGTGGATACGTGCGCCGGCACACGCCGTGATCGGTGGCTTACCGGCCGGCGTGAGGCGCGGCACCGTGTTTCGTCGCATAGATAGTGCCGCGCCTGGGGACCCCAGCCCCCTCTCCATGGCGATGGCTTACCATTACCCACAGATCGGAGACAGCTCGGTGTGGCGATCAACTCGGTTGGTGTGAGGCCAGGATTCATGCGGGCGACCGTGCGGTGATTTCCACTCATCCACAGCTTCGCGCCCTTTCGAGCTGATCCATACCGCGCCAGTATGCGCCAGGTCTCCCTGAGATGTGGGTAATGATTAGATGGCGAGGGGGAGCCAGGAAGTCCTCACCCCAGCCCCCAGTGGGGGACCCCAGCCCCAGCGGGGACTCCAGCCCCTCTCCCGCGAGGAGACGGGAGTCAGGCGTATGATGCGCGTGGTCTGGGGGCGGGGGGCTCGATTGGCGAGCCAGCGAGGGCTTACCAGCAGCGGCTTACCAGCCGGGAGGGAGCGCCTGGGAGAGCAGGGCGGCGGCCATGATGATGGCCCACCAAAGCACGAGGAAGGCGATGCTGACCGGGAGGCTGCCGAGATAGACGGGCGGGATGACACGCTCGAGCGGGCGCAGCATGGGCCCGGTCACATTGGTGAAGAAGCGGCTGAAGCGGTTCTCGTCGCCGCGCAAAATCCAGGAAAAGATCATCTGCACGATGAGGCAGATGATGAGGGCGCCCTCCAGCAGGGTGATGAAGGTGTGCGCCAGATTCATGTGTCCAAGCGCATCGAGGATTGCCATGCGGTCTCCCTCACCGTTGTCTCGCCGTCGCCGCCTGTCGCCTGCCTACGCAAGCACCGCGAAGAGTGTGCCCGCGTACAGCGTACCATACGCGCGCCAGCGGGCCACCCGCCGCGGACCATGCGCCCTTGGGGTCCTCACCCCCAGCCCCCAGTGGGGGACCCCGGCCCCCTCGCCCCGCGGGGCGAGGGGGAGCCAGAGAGCGGAAGCGCAGCGGGCCGCGAGGGGGAGCCATGTCGACACGGCACGATGCGACTTGCGGGGCTCATCCGGGCTAGCCGGCCTCCGTGCGCACCTCCACGATGGTCATGCCGAGGCGCCGGCGGCGCGCGACCGAGACGATGCGCACGCCCGCCACATCTGGCAGGGTGGTGACATGGCGCTGGACCACCTGGCCGAGCGGCCTGGCCGCCACGATGCCCGCCAGCGAGCTCACCAGCGCTGAGGCCGCGCGCACGCGCGGGCGCACGGCGGTCAGCGCGAAGAACGATCCGACGATCGCCACCGACGTTCCCACGGCCAGATTGGTGCCGCAGTGGGGGTGAATGGCGAGGTGGGCCTCGCCGCGGCGCAGCCGCCGGAGCGCGTCCTCGGCCGCCGGGCGCACCAGCGCGGGATCCAGATCGGCGTAGATGACGAAGCCGCGCGCGCTCGACCGCGCCGCCACGCGCAGTCGGGGGTGGCGCTCCGTCAAGATGGTCACGGTCGCGTGCTCCAGCGCGTGGTTCTGCCGCAGCCGGCGGCCGAACAACAGATCGCCCGCGTTCACTGGTGATCTCCTTCTGAGCCGGCCGATGTCCGCACCCCCCCGGCCCGCTGAGGTCCTCACCCCCAGCCCCCAGTGGGGGACCCCAGCCCCCAGTGGGGGACCCCGGCCCTCTCTCCCCGCAGGGCGAGGGGGAGCCAGAGGGCAGCGCGCACTGGGCCGCTGTGGCGAGGGGGAAGGGACTCAACTTCCCAGCCCCGTCTGCTCGCGGGAAGACAGGAAGTCAGGTCATGGTCGGTGGGCGGGCGCCGAAGATCGCCCGGCCGATGCGGACGATCGTCGCGCCCTCCGCGATGGCTACCTCAAAGTCGTCGGTCATGCCCATCGAGAGATGGGGCCAGCTGGGGCCAGACACGGCGTCGCGCAGGCGGTCGCGCAACTCGCGCAGGCGGCGGAAGACCGGCCGCACCGTCTCGGGATCGGCGGCGATCGGCGCGACGGTCATCAGGCCGTCGGGGCGCAGGTGCGGCAGCGCCGCCACCGCGCGCGCCACGTCCGGCAGGTCGTCGGGCGCCAGGCCGGACTTGCTCGCCTCGCCCGCCACATTGATTTCGAGCAGGATCGGCAGCACGCGACCAGCCTCGCCCGCGCGACGGCTCAGCGCCTCGGCCAGCGCGAGGCTATCCACACTCTGGACGCGGGCGAAGAGGGTGGCGGCGCGCGCCACCTTGTTGGATTGCAGGTGGCCGATTAGTTCCCAGGCGATCAGCGGCAGGGGCAGCGCCGCGATCTTGCCGCGGGCCTCCTGGACACGGTTCTCGCCGAAGGTTTTGAGGCCGAGCTCGTAGACGCCGCGGACGTGATCGGCGTCCACGGTCTTGGAGACCGCGACGACCAGGACGTCGTCAGGCGCGCGACCGGCGCGCTCGGCCGCCATGGCCACGCGTGCGCGGATGGCGCGCACACGGGCGGCAAGGTCCGCGAGGTTGGCTGGATCCGCTGCCGCCGACTCCGCCATGGTTCACCACCCGCGTCTATGGCCAGAACTCGCGACGCGCGCCCGGCTTGCCGAGCGTGGGGCGCGTTCAGCTGGCTTGTCCGATCGCCACGCCAAACCGCCCGGTACGGCCGCGCTCCATCCGGTGTGAGTAGAAGAGGTCGCGGCGGCAGCCAGTGCAGATCTCGGCCATTTCGATACACTCGGGCCGCAGACCCGCCGCGAGGAGCTGGCGCCGGTTGGCCGCGCGCAGGTCGAGGTAGGTGCCTGGACCATCGTTGCCCGGCGCGTCCGCCGGCCGCTCCGTGAAGCACGCCGACGCCCACGCTTCGTCGTTGGCGTGGAAACGCTCCAACATCGCATCGCTGGCCCGGTAGCAGCAATCACCGATGGCCGGGGCGATGCCGGCGAGTAGATCGGCGGGCTTGGTGGCGAAGGTGGCGGACATCGCGCGCACGGTCTTCGCCGCGATCGCCCGGGCGGTGCCGCGCCAGCCGCCATGGGCCAGGGCGATGGCATGATGACGGGGATCGTAGAGGAGGATCGGCACGCAATCGGCGAAGGCCCAGAAGAGGCCGAAGCCGGAGGCGTCGGTGATCATGGCGTCGGCGTCGGTCGCGCGCAGGCGGTCGACCCACGCGTGGCCGGTCCCTTCGGGCCGCACCACGACCACGGTGTCGTCGTGGACGGGGCGGGTGGAGATCAGCGGCAGACCGAGGACGGCGGCCATGCGATGGCGGTTTTCGTGGACGGCGGCGGGCTCATCGCCGGTGGAGATGCTGGCGTTCAGGCTGGCGAAGGGCGCGGCGCTCACGCCGCCCCGGCGGGTGAACACGGCGTGCGAGACCGCGGCCTCCTGGCCAAGCCGGTCGAACCGGAGATATTCCACTTCGCCCGCCGCGCACGCGATCACCTGGCGCCCCCTCACTCCGCATAGTGCCCGGTCGGTCCGGGCCCACCCTGATCTGTCGCGCATTGTAGCACGGCGCCGGGCCGGCGGCTATGCGCGAGAGGACGGGTGGCGCGAGCGCTGGTCAGGGGGAGTCGAGGCCGCTGAGCTGGGCATCGAGATACCCATCGTAGAGGCCCTGGCCGAGGCTGGAACCCCAGCGCTCGACGAAATGCGTGCGGCCATGATCGCGGATGAACGCGTCGGTTGCGGTGTCGAGCTCGCCGGGCACGAGTAGGCCCTTTTTCTCAAGGAGCGCTACCAGCACGTGCAGCGTCATTTCGTCCGCCGCCTGGCGGCCAACAAGCAGGCCGATCAGCTCGGTGAGTTCGTCGGGTATGAGTGGTGTTTCGGTGTCCATGGTGTCCATAG
The DNA here is from genome assembly GCA_025450405.1 of Ktedonobacterales bacterium. Taxonomy (GTDB): domain Bacteria; phylum Chloroflexota; class Ktedonobacteria; order Ktedonobacterales; family JADMIN01; genus JANWHL01. The sequence continues at coordinate 17,976 of JANWHL010000301.1, read as the reverse complement.
TAGTCTCCTGGTGGGCACGGCCGCGTGCCACCTGATCGCCGCGGCGTGCGTGGACTCCATGTCGTGTCACTTCGCAATGGGCGGGCCACTCCCCACCCTTGGGCGGCATACCCCGTGAGCGAGTGAGACAGTGGACGGAGACGGTGGATGGAGACGGGGCATGATGGAGACTGAATAGAGCGGCCAGGGCGGGGGGGGGTGGTTGGGCGAAGATGCGGAGTCGACGTTCCGCGGGTACGTGCCATGGTGGCTGGCCGCCAGCGAGACGCGTGAACATGACGGTGGCCACCACGGGCGGGCCGGTTGGTGGAGCGAGGAGGCGCCCTGAAGGACGCGGCGAATCCGCGCCGGCGAGCGGGGTGGTTGGGGGGGGGCCGTAGGCGATGTTCGGGGGAATCCTGAGCGTCGGGCGCGTCGTGAGGGCGGCGGAAAATGACGGCGGGCTGGCCGGCGACGACTCAGCCATTGGCCTATTCCCAAGGGAATCCTGAGCGTGGACCGGCGGATTATTTTCGAGCGAATATTGGGCATCGGGCGGGCGTGGGGGCGGCGGGCAACGTGGGCTGAGGGAGGCGGCGGCGCGATCAGCGGGCGATTTTCGGCCGCACCCTGAGATGGGAGTGGGGCGCCAGCCTGGCGGATGCGGATGATGGTGGTGTGGGTCTTGACACGGCGCGGATGACGTGTTACATTTGTCGCACGTGCGGTATATACCGTACGTACTGGATGTATCGTATGTGACGGTGGACCGAAGCGCTCGCGGCCAAGAGGATGCCGATGACCTTGTCACACGCGCGCCACTACGCGGACCAGTCCAGCGTGCCGGATGGCGCGGTGCCGGGGAACACCGGGCGGGAGGGCACCGGGCGGGAGGACGCGCCCGTCCCCATGCCGGAGCTGCCGTTGCGGCTTACCGTCTCCACGCCGCGCCAGCTCAAAGCGTTTGGTGACCCGACGCGTGTCCGCATCCTGAACATCATCCAGAATCAGCCGGCCACCGCCAAGCAGATCGCCGACCGGCTCGGCATCCCGCCAGGCACGATCGGTCACCACCTGGGGGTGCTGGAGCGGGCGGGGCTGGCGCGAGTGACCGCGCGGCGGGTGGTGCGCGGCATTGTGGCGAAGTATTACACGCGGACCGCTCGGATCTTCACCTTTGATCTGCCGCGTGACTCCGGCGGATCAAAGACAGTGAGCGTCGATTTTCTGGGACAAGGGCGCGACGAGTTGGCGGAGGCGGCGGTGGTCCTGGGCGATCGGGCGTCGCTCACGGGTGGACTGCCGCACGCGCGGCTGTCGCCGGAGCGGATGGAGGTCTATCGCGAGCGGTTGATGGCGCTCATCGACGATCTCGTGGCGGAACCTCCCGACCCCGAGGGCCAGGTGTATGGCCTGTGCGGGGTGCTCTACCTCGCGCCCGCGTATATGCAGACGGGCGGCAAGATGCCGAATGACGCGTCCGAGGCGCGAGCGGATGGCGGCGGGCCGGAGCGCGGCGCGCCCACGGCGGAAGCCGGGCGCTGAGCCAGCCGGTCAGGCTCACGGGAGGATCCCATGTCCACGCTACCCACTAGTTCGGCCGAGCCGACGGGCGCGCGGAAGGGCCAGCTTGGCGCGGCGCGCCCGCGCCGGTTCGCCCTCTGGCGCAATCGCGACTACATGCTGCTCTGGGGCGGGCAGACGGTCTCGTCGGTTGGCACGGGGGTGTCGCGTCTGGCGTTTCCGCTGTTGGTGCTGGACCTGACTCGCTCGGCGCTGCAGGCCGGGCTGATCGGCGCACTGGAGGCGCTGCCTTATGTGATCCTGAGCCTGCCGGCAGGGGCGCTGATCGACCGCTGGGACCGGAAACGGGTGATGCTCCTCTGCGATACCGGCCGGGCGATCGCGATGGGCAGCATCCCGGTGGCGCTGGTGCTCGGCCGGCTGACCCTGGCGCAGCTCTACCTGGTGGCGCTGGTCGAGGGGACGCTGTTCGTCTTCTTCAATCTGGCGGAGGTGGCCTGCCTGCCGCGGGTGGTTTTGCCGGCGGAGCTACCGGCCGCCACGGCCCAGAACATGGCCACGGATGGGATCGCGGGGCTGCTGAGTCCGCAGATCGGGGGCGCGCTCTATGGCTTGCGCCAGTTGCTGCCCTTCGCCGCCGACGCCATCTCGTACGCGTTTTCGGTCGCCTCGCTCTTTCTGATCCGGACGCGCTTCCAGGGCGAGCGCGTGCCTGGGGTCAAGCGGTCGCTGCGCGCCGAGATCAGCGAGGGGCTGGCGTGGCTCTGGCGCCAGCCTTTGATCCGCTATATCGCCTTTCTCACCGGCGGCTGGAACTTCGTCACGGCGGGCGAGGCGCTGTTCGTCATCATCCTGGCACGCCAGCAGCACGCCTCCGATTTCACTATCGGGACGCTCTTCGCCATTGGCGGCGCGGGGGGCATTCTCGGGGCAATCCTCGCGACGCCGATTCAGCGGCGGTTCCGCTTTGGGCCCGTGATCATCGCCACGGTGTGGATCTCCGCGCTCGCCATGCCGTTCTTTCTCCTCGCCCCGAGTCCACTGTGGCTGGGCGTTGTCGAGGCGGTGGCTTTCATCACCGGCCCGATCTACAACGTGGTGCAGTTCAGCTACCGGCTCTCGCTGATTCCGGACGAGCTGCAGGGGCGGGTCAACAGCGTCTTCCGCCTGCTGGCCTTCGGGCTCCAGCCGCTGGGCCTGGCGCTGACGGGCGTGCTCATCCAGAGCATTCATGTGGCGCCGACGGTGCTGGTCTTCGCGGCGTGCATGATCGCCCTCGCGGTGACCACCACGCTGAATCGGCGGGTCCGGCAGGCGACCGCCCGCGCGTGATGCGCTGGCGTGGGGACCCCAGCCCCCAGTGGGGGAGCCAGCGGGCGCAAGGCACGATGCGACGTGGATGCGACGTTGATGCGACGTGCATGAATATTCCGGGATGATGTGGTCCCGCGGCGCCGCCCGGCCGAAGCAGGTATAATGCGAAGGAAGCGCCATGATGGCGCGCCGTCAGCGAGGGCCTTGAAAATGGCGGCGCGACGACGAATGGCGGCGGGCAGCCAGTTATGCGGCGGAAAATGGTGGTGGCAACCACGGGCGAGCGCCGCGGTTGGGGCAGGCTGCGGAATTGCAGTTCCGCGTGTCATCCTGAGCGGCGGCTGTCTTGTGCGGGCGACGGACGCGGGGAGCGCCGATCGGGCGGCGACGCGGCCCGCGGGCCATTTTCGAGGGAATCCTGAGCTTCGGGTGGGTCGTGGGGGCGGCGGGGAGCGGGCCCGGCGACGGCCCAGCCATTGGGCTGTTTTCGGGAGAAGTGTGAACTGGAGTCCAGCCCCGGGGGTGTAGGTCCGGGGCCTGGTAGCGTACGGCCGTACGCCACCGGCGAGGAGCGGGGCGGCGCGCCCGTGGGCGCGCGTTGTGTGAGCCGGCGAGTGGGAGGTGCGCGATGGTGGGCGATCCCGGCGATCCTGGGAAACCCGGCGGCACGGATAGTCCGGCGGACGCGGCGAGTGGGCCGGGGATCGCGGTGATCGGGACGGGAGCCTGGGGCACCACGCTGGCGCGGCTGGCCGCCGAACAGGCGGACCGGCGCGGCGGGGGCGATGTGGTGCTCTGGGAGCATCAGGCCGACCGGGCCGCGGAGCTGGAGCGCGCGCGCGAGAACGCCGCATTCCTTCCGGGATTCCGCTTCCCGTCGCGGCTCCATGTGACCGCCGACCTGGCTGACGCCGTGGCTGGGCGCGCGATTGTGCTGCTGGTGACGCCCGCCCAGCGAGTGCGCGAGAATGTCCGGGCACTGGCGCCGAGGCTCGCGCCAGGCGCCGTGGTGGTTTGCGCGAGCAAGGGTCTGGAGCTGGGCACGCATCGCCGCATGACGCAGATCGTGGCGGAAGAGCTGGGCCAGGACGCGCCGGTGGCCGCCTTGAGCGGCCCGAACCTGGCGCGCGAGGTCGCCCAGGGGCTGCCGGCGGCGGCGGTGGTGGCCGCGCGCCGGCCGGAGGTCTCGGAGCGTGTACGGGCGGCGCTCACCACGCCGCGCTTTCGCGTCTACACGGGGGATGATGTGGTGGGCGTGGAGCTGGGCGGGGCGCTCAAGAATATCATCGCGCTGGTGGCGGGCATCAGCGACGGGCTGCGCTATGGCGACAACGCCAAGGCGAGCATCATGACGCGCGGGCTGGCCGAGATCGCGCGCCTGGCGGTGGCGGCGGGCGCGCATCCACTGACGCTGGCTGGTCTGGCGGGGCTGGGCGATCTGGTGGCGACGTGCTCCAGTCCGCTGAGCCGCAACCGGACGCTGGGGTTGGAGCTGGCCAGTGGGCGCTCGCTGGCTGAGCTGCTGGCGGAGCGGCGCACGGTGGCCGAAGGGGTCACGACGGCGCGCGCCGCGCTGGAGCTGGCCGCTGACCTGGGCGTGGATCTGCCGATCACCACGCAGCTGGTCGAGGTGCTCTTCGCGGGCAAAGACGTGCAGCAGGCGGTGGTCGATCTGATGGAGCGCGATCCAAAGCGCGAGCTGGAGGGGCTCCGCGGGGGGTGAGCATGCTGCGCGACCGGCGCATCGTCTTCGGGGTCACCGGCGGGATCGCCGCATACAAGGCCGCCGATGTCGTGAGCAAGCTGCGCCAGGCTGGGGCGCTGGTGGACGTGATCCTGACCGACCACGCCGCCGAGTTCGTGCGCCCGCTGACCTTCGCGGCGCTGAGCCATCGGCCGGTCTACCAGAACTTGTGGGAGACGACCGGCGAGGCGGCGGCGCGGCACATCGAGCTCGCGGAGGCGGCGGAGGCGCTCGTGGTGGCGCCGGCGACGGCCGACACGCTGGCGCGCCTGGCGCAGGGGCGGGCCGACGACATGCTGGGCGCGGTGGCGCTGGCGACGACCGCACCGCTGCTGCTGGTTCCGGCGATGGAGCACCACATGTACGAGCACCCCGCCACCCAGGCGAATCTGCGGGTGCTAGTGGAGCGCGGGGCGGTGGTGGTGCCGCCGGAGGTGGGGCAGTTGGCCTCGGGAATAGTCGGGATCGGGCGCTTCCCCGAGACGGCGACCATTCTGGCGCATCTGCGCGCGCTGCTGGGCCGGGGCGGCGACCTGGCCGGGAGGCGGGTGGTGGTCACGGCGGGGGGCACCCAGGAGCCGATCGACCCCGTCCGCTACATCGGCAATCGCTCCAGCGGCCGGATGGGCTACGCGCTGGCCGAGGAGGCACGGGACCGTGGCGCCGACGTGCTGCTGATCACCGGGGCGGTGGGCGCGCCGCCGCCGGCCGGGCTGTGTGTGGAGACGGCGCGGACCGCGCTGGAGCTGCGTGACGCGGTGCGCGCGGCCATCGTGGGCGCCAACGTGTTGGTGATGGCCGCCGCCGTGGCGGATTATCGGGCGGAGCGGCCGGCGGATCGCAAAATCAAGAAGGGATCGGCGGCCGAGAATGCCGATGGCTCGCTGACGCTGCGTCTGGTGCGCACGCCCGACATCCTGGCCGAGACGGCGGCCCTGCCGGGGACGGAGCGGCTGGTCCGGGTCGGCTTCGCCGCCGAGACCACGGACGTGGCCGCCAACGCCGCCGCCAAGCTGGGCGGCAAGCAGTTGGACCTGATCGTCGCGAACGATGTGAGTAAACCCGGCAGCGGCTTCGGGACCACCACCAACGAGGTCACGATCTTCCATGCGGATGGGCGGGTCGAGCCCCTGGCACTGCTGCCCAAGGCCGAGGTGGCGCGGGCGGTGTGGGATCGCGTCGTCTCCCTGCTCGCCGCCCGTGGATCCGCGCAAGCGGACGGCGACGCCTGAGGCGACCAGTACTCCCCTCCTATCGCTCCCCGGATTAGGCCACCTGGCGACGTTCCACCGGGTACGATGCGGAGGAGTGTATGCCGATCAGCTGAGCGGCGGGGCTGGCCGGTCGCGTGTCAGGAGGCGGGAGATGCAGCAGGATCGGCTGGGTGGTGGCGCGGTGATGGAGTGGCTGGAGCGCCACGAGCAGCGGCTGCGCGCGCTGGAAGCGGAGAACCGTGAGTTGCGGCGGCAGTTGGACGAGCTGCGCTGGAACGCGGAGCGCGCCGCGGGCGCGGCCCTGACGACGAACGCCCAGGCGCGGCGGGCCTCCGCGCCCTACCCGGCCGTGCCGCATCCGGCGACACCGTACCCAAACACGCCGTACGCGGCGCAATCCGCGATGCCGGGGTTTGGCTCCGGGTCGGTGCCCGCCATTCCCGCCGCGGGTCCGCTGGGGCATGGCCTCAACGGCTATCCAGCCCCGAGCGGTGGGACGCCTTTGTGGTCGAGCGCGAGCGCCCCCATACCCGTGGTGCCGGCCGGTGGTCTGAGCGGGGCCAGCGGCTTCTTCGCCGCCCTCTCGGGCTCGCAGCCGGTGCCAGCGGTGACACCCTATGGGACCGATCCCTCGCAGGGGCGGATGCCAAGCCAGGCGGGCATGCCAAGACCAAACCCCTACGCGACCACCCAGCCCGGCGGCTATGGGAGCGGCTATGCGCCGGAGTCGCCCGAGCACGTGCGCGCGCTGGCTGAGTCGCAAAGCCAGCAACATCCCGCGCTGGGGTCGCGGGGCGCGCGACCGGATCGCAGCTGGGACTCGTCGGGTCAGTCGCCGGCGCGGCGGCGGCCCAGCTATCCCCCGCCGCCGGTGGGCGAGCCCGAGCGGCGCGCGCCGACCTCTCCGCCGCGCGAGCAGCGGAACGCGCAGGGTGAGGAGCGCAACCCCTACACGGATAGCTTCCTGCTCTAGGGGCAGGGGTGCGCGTTCTGGCAACGGACATGCGAAGAGTAAGCGCGTCTGAGTGATGCGCTCGGGAGGCCGTGTCTGGTGGTTGGTTGGTGATGGGCGCGGCCGCCGTGAGGGGGAGGATACGCGATGCTGTGTCCGCACTGCGGCAGCGCGGTCGCCGCTGGGGATCCCTACTGCGAGAGCTGCGGGCAGCCGCTCGGACTCGCGGCCGCGGCCGTTGGGGCGCCGGCCGACCCGTTCCCACCAGTGGGCGTCCCGGGCACGGTCTTTCGTGTGGGGGACCTCGCCATCACGCTGGAGGGCGACCGCGTGCCCATCGCCAATGTGGACCTCGGCACGGACCAAACGATCTATTTCGAACACCACATCCTGCTCTGGAAGCAGCCGGATGTGGCGGTCACCTACTTTTCGCGCAGTGGCATGGCGCGCCGCTTCTTCGCCGGCACGCTCGTTTTTCTCAGCCAGGCGCGCGGGCCCGGCAATCTCGCGGTCTCGCGCGAAGCGGTTGGCCAGATCGTCGCGATTGCGCTGGGTCCTGGTGAAGCGATCGACGTGCGCGAGCACCAATTCCTGCTGGCCACGAGCACGATCGAATATGGGTCCGCCTCGGGTGGTGGGGTCGCCAACGCCATGTTCACTCGCACCGGCAGCCGCACCGGCCTCTCGGTGGATCGCTTCACGGGGCGTGGTGAGGGCGGTCTCGTGCTCCTGCACGGCTACGGCAACGTGTTTTATCGGCGGCTGGAGGATGGGGAGCAGTTAGATGTGGAGCCGGGTGGGTGGCTGTGGAAGGACGCCAGCGTGCGGATGGGCGCGACCAGCCTGGTGGGGTCGGGCCACGGCGGCTTGTTGGGCGCGCTGAGCAAGATGTCGTCGGGCGTCTCGATCGCGCTCAACCGCTTTACGGGGCCGGGGCGCATTGGCATCCAGTCGATGACCTACGTGCCGCAGGAGCTCCGCGAGGCGACCGAGCACCAGACATCGCCGCAGGGATTCCTGAACGGGGGGGCGCCGGGGTTTTTCTCGGGCCGGTGAGCCAGCGCGTCGGCACCCGTGGAGGGACCCCACACGGAGGGAACCCATGGGGGCGCGTGGGAGACCCAGAGGGGGGCGAGCCGCATCCGTGCGGCTCCCCTCCCCGGCAGCATCCGTGCTGAAAGCGCGCGGATGCGCGCGGGCACTCTTGCCCCGCCGGCGGCTTCCGTGCCGACGCGCGTCCGTGCGAGCCGCTCGTCGTGAGCGCACCGACCCGCATCGCAGCGGGAGCGACCGTTGTGTCCGTAGTCTCTGTCCTTGAGTATACCGGCCGTCAGCGCGAAAGTCCCCACGGGAATCCGTAGGTTTTTCCTGACAGTTCGTTCATCTTGGCGGACCGCGTGTTGGCGGGGGTGAGGCAGAGGTGGGAAGCCAGGGTGGTGGCCGCGGGTGGTGGGCCGCGGGTGGTGGGCCGCGGGTGGTGGGCCGCGGGTGGTGGGCCGCGGGTGGTGGGCGTGTCGTGGCGCGAGGCGCCGCCTGGATTGGCGACCCGTGTCGTGGCCAATCCGTCCCGGTCAGGCGATGCCAGCCGCTCGCTGAGGTATGATTCGGCGAGAGCCTGTTCGTGTCCTGGCGAGTCCTGTGAAGTCGTCCTATGAAGACCTATCGAGTTGGTTCGGGCGCGCTGGTGACCCCCATGGGTCCCATCGGTAGCTATCATGTCCGGCCGTGCGTCTCATCCAGAGAGACACGCCGTGTGTCAGCGTGGTATCGGATGAAACGGACCACACGCCGGCGTGGCGGGGGTGGAAACGCGCTATGTCGAGCTTACCCGTTCCCTTTGGGGCGCACCAAAGCCCACGCGATCAATGGTTTCCCGCTGGTGGCCCCGGCGAGCCGGAGACTTTTACGCTGTTCGGGATCCGGCTGGACTCCGCGAGCGCCGAGCATGTGATCATCGCGCTGTGGGAGAGTTGTCTGACGCGCACAGGACTGCGCGTGACCCTGGCGGACGTGTGGATGCTGCTGGTGGCCCAACGGGACCACACCGTCTGGGAGGCGCTCTCGGCGGCGGATTACGTGCTGCCGGTTGGGGATGATCTGGTGATGCGCGGGCTGGCGCGTCGGCACGCCCGGCCGATCCCGCCGGAAGATGTGCTATTCGACCTGTTTGACGCGTCGGCCAGCAACAACCGTGTGGTCGCGCTCGTGGGGCCGAGCGAGGATATATCTACCCACCTGCCGCTGATTCAGGCCGCGTGGCCGGAGCTGCGGCTGGTCGGGATCAACCGGCCCGCGGGGGAAGACGCGGAGGCCAACGACATGCTGCTCGGGCAGGTGAATGCCTGGCGGCCGGACCTGCTGATCATTGGGGGCTGGTCGCCGTGGCAGGAACGCTGGATCCAGACCCACCGCGGCGGCCTCGAAGTGGGCGCGACGCTGATGCTGCCCGGATTGGGGGCCCCGCTGGCGGCCGTGGCCCAGCGCGCCGGTCTGCCGATGGCGAACCTGCGGCGCCTGCGGCGCGAGGCCGCGCTGCGGCGCGCGCTGAGCACGACGGTGGGCCAGTCGGCACTCGTGCCCGCCAACCGGATCGGGTCGTGGCTGCGCGAGGCGCGGTCCGGCCTGGTGAACTGGTCGGAAGACTTGCGGGCGCGCCGTCAGCCCGAGGCGCTGCGCCGTCTCGGCGAGACGCGACTGCCACTGGGTCTGACTGGCCGGGTCCACATCACCCAGGTGCACGATACCGAGGAAATGCACGCCATCCAGAATCTGGGCGCGTCGCCGCTGGAGCGTCTGACGCCAGCGAGCCGGGTCCCGTCTGGTCCGCGGCCAGGGCTGCCGGCGCTGCCGCCGGGCACACACCGACCGTTTGGGATCGCGGTGGCCGGCGATCATGACGACGGCGTGGCGGATCAGCCCACCACGCTGTTGAGCGGCGCGGAGCTGCGGGAGCGCATCGCGGCCGATAGCTCACCGGGCGCCGTCCCACTGATCGTGACGGGGTATATCGTCGAGACCCGCGACGTGGATGAGGCGGCGGCGCGAGAGGGCGAGGGCGGCGCGGCGGGGACGCCCAACGCAAGTACGCCCAGCGTGCCCAGCGCGAGCGCCGCGACACCGGCGATGGCGGGGCCGGACGCGTCTGGCACGTCCGAAGCGTCCCCAGCGTCGCCAGGACCGGCGGCGACCGTGGAGAATGGGGCGGCGCCCCAGCGGCTGCCCGCGCGTGAGTCCACCGCGGCGCAGCTCGCGCCCACCCGGCGGCTCTCGCCGCGGCGGTTGCCGCGCGAAGAGACGGGACTGCCGCCCACCCGGCGCCTGCGCGCGTCCGCTGGCATGCGGATGGATCCCGCGGATGCCGGAATGGCCGATTCCGGAGTGGCCGATTCCGAGGCGGGGGCGCCCGCACCCGCCAGTCCGCTCACGACGAATCCGCTACCGCCGGCTTCGACCACGCCGCTGCCGCCGGCGTCGACCACGCCACTCAGCGAGGCCTCGCCCGGCGATTCGCTCTCGGCGGCGATGTCGCCGGTGGCCGGCCGGCGCACCTCACGGCACTACTGGACGCGGGCCGCGCATCGCCAGCAATCGCGCCATTCGCGCCGTCGGTCGGGTGGCCGCCGCTAGCGCGGCTCCAGGTCGCTCAACGCGGCGCGATAACCAGCGGCACGAGGTAGCCTAGCACGAAGCAGAGGGCGAAGAGCGCGATCCCCACCACCACGACGGGCAGCACGCGGAAGCGCTGGCCGCCGGAGAGGCGCAGAAGCCAGCCGCCGAGCGCGCCCGTCCCAGTCCCTGGGCTCCGGGCGCTGGCCATCCATTCGTCCACCGCGCGTCGCGCCTCCGGGTCGTCACTCCAGGCGATCGGCGTCGAGAGCCGTCCCGTTTGCATGCCGATGCTCGGCCCAGCGGAGAGCCGCGCCGGGTGCGATGGAGGCGCGGGCGACGGGGCCGGGTGGAGCGGGCCGCTGGGCACGCCGCGCGCGGGACCGGGAGGGAGACCGGGGAGCGGCACGGAAGTGGCGCGGGGCAAGGGCGCCGAGGGCGTGGTCCCCAGGGGTCTGGTCGTCCGCGGGCGCGGTGGGCCGGACGGGGGATATGCGCCGGCCGCCTCGAAGGCGGCACGGTTGTACATGCCGGGAATCGTGGTGGCGCTGTTGCCGGGTGACGCGCTGGTGGACCACGGCGACGCGTCGCCAATGAAGGTGTCCTCGCGTGACCAGGGCGCGGCGTCCGCCGCCCGCGCGGCCTGTTCGCGCGCCGCGCGGACCAGCGACGGGGTGGGTTGCTGTTCGCCAATGCGCAGGGCAGCTAGCTCCTCCGCCAGCGAGTCGAGCGCCGCGGCGAGGTCTTCGGCGTTGGTCAGCGCGTCGGGGTGGCCGGGCAGCAGCAGGCGCACCACCAGTCCGCGGAGCTCGGGCGGCACGTCTGGCCGGAAGCCGGTGCGCTCGCCCGTGGGCCCGACAGGCGCCAGCGCCTGCCAGAGCAGCAGCCCGACCGCGCGGACATCGGCCGCGGCGCTGGTGGCCGTGGGTACCGCGCTGGCCGGGAAGGACCCGTCCGCCAGGGGCGATCGGGGCGCGTCGGCGCCGAGGTAGGCCGCCATGGCGGCTTCGACTTCGGCGTAATGCGCGAACTGGATGGCGTCGGGCGGAAGGCCAAAATTGTTCAGGCGGACGGTCCCATTGCGCTCGATGAGCACGGCCGCGGGGGTGACATCGCCGTGGATGAAGTCGCGCTGGTGGGCATAGGCGAGGAGGTGGGCGAGCTGCGCGCCGACGGCGATGGCGCGCTCGGCGGGGAGGCCGGCATGGAGCACACCCGCGAGCGCACGGCCAGCGACGAGCTCCTGCACCAGGTAGAGCCAGCCATCCTCCGCGACGGTGTCGTAGACGATGACCGTGGCGGGATGCGCGAGGGCGGGGGTGGCAGCCAGCGCCGCGCGGTACGTCGCGACATGCGCGGGTGCCACCGCTTTGATGGCTACCCGGCGGGCCAGGGTTTCGTCCTCACCGCGATAGACGGAGCAGAGCGCGCCGCGCGCCAGTGGCGGGCCGAGCCGATAGCGCCCGGCCAGTCGTCTGCCCTCGCGCATCCGCTCGTCTTCCACGATTCACTCCACCCTTGAACCTTGTTCGTCGCGCGCCTCGGCGGCGCCCACCGCCGCACCGATCAGTGCCGCCGCGGGCTCCAGGTCGGCGCCCACCAGGGCTGGCTGGTCCGGCTCCGCCGGGCGCTGGGCGCGCACGCGATCGGCCAGTGGGCCAAGGAACGTGTCGCGCGCGGATGCCAGCGGACCGCCGATGACCACCACACCAGGATCCAGGGCGCCGATTAGATTGGCGAGAGCGGGCGCCAACGCCGCCAGCGCCTCGTCGATCACCGCGCGGGCGATCGGGTCGCCATCCGCCGCCAACTGGGCCACCTGCGCCGCCGAAGCGGCCTCGGCCCGGCCGCCGGAGATGGCGAGCAGGGCCGCGGAGCTGGCGGGGTGGTCGGCCGCGCGGCCGATCATCCGGCGCACCAGCGCCTGCGCCGAGGCGATCGGCTCCAGGTGGCCGCGCGCGCCGCACGCGCAGAGGGGGCCATTCGCGGTGTCTGGGCCGGCGGGTCCCACCGACCAGTGCGCCAGCTCCCCGGCCCGCCCACGGGCTCCATTGTATACCCTGCCCGCAAGTACCAGGCCGGCCGCGATGCTTCGGCCGAGCGCCACATAGAGGACGTCCGTGTGGCCGCGGCCAGCGCCCACGCGCGCCTCGGCCAGGGCGGCGGCCTGGGTGGTGGTGCGCACGACGACCGGACCGCCCCAGCGTTCGGTCAGGGCGGCGGCAAGCCCGAAGCCCTCCCAGCCGTCCGCCGGACGCAGACTGCGGACGACGCCGCGCGCTGGGTCCACCTGGCCCGCGAGCGCCACGCCGACCGCCACCGGCGCCGGCGGGGAAGTGTCCGCTGTGGCGGGCTCGGAAGCGATCTGGCCAGATTCGGACAGCGCCCGCGCGATGAGGGCGTTAAGATGGCCGACGGCCTCAGCCGGCATGGGGGGCGCGTCGAGGCGCGTGTACCAGCGCCGGGCGCCCACCGTGGCGCCGACCGTCGCCACCAGGCGGGTGCCGCCATCGGCGATCTCGATGCCGACGACCGGCGCGGCGCTGGTGTCCGCGGCGGAGGTTCCTGGTCCGGCCATCTCAGTCCTCACCATCCTCCGCGACGAGGTGGTTGCGGAGCACGCCGATGCCCTCAATCTCGACCTCGACGACATCACCCGGCACCATCGGGCCGACGCCCTCCGGCGTCCCGGTCAGCAGGATATCGCCAGGGACGAGTGTGGTGAAGCGCGAGACGGCGCTGACCAGCCGCGCCAGGGGGAAGATCATGGCGCTGGTGCGCGCGTCCTGCTTGACGGCGCCGTTCAGCCGGGTGGTGACCTGGACGTCTTCGGGGTGGAGGGCGGTCTCGATCCACGGACCCAGCGGGCAGAAGGTGTCGAAGCCTTTGGCGCGCACCCACTGGCCGTCGCGGTTCTGGAGGTCGCGCGCGGTGACGTCATTGGCGCAGGTGTAGCCGAGCACGTAATCGAGCGCATCGGCCTCATCCACGCGGTGGCAGGTGCGTCCGATGACGAGCGCCAGCTCGCCCTCGTAGTGGACGTCGCGCGAGAGGGCGCCGGGATGAACGATGGCGGCTTCGGGGCCGATGACCGTGGTGATGGGCTTCGACGAGATCAGCGGCTCGCTGGGCATCTCGTGCGCCAGCTCCTGGACGTGCTTGGCGTAGTTGCGCCCGACGAGGAAGACCTTGGCGGGGGCGCAGGGGGCCAGCAGCCGCACGGCGGCGAGCGGCGCCACCGGCGCGCCCACGCGCAGCCCGGCGGCGCCGTCCGGGCCGAAGGGGTTGCCCGCGAGGGCGTGGACGCGTTCGCCCTCGACGGCGCCGTACCGGATGCCGTTGTGCCAGATGAAGCGCGCGATCCGCATGGCGGTCTCCTTTCCGGATCGGGAGTCAGCGCCCCAGCCCAAGCGATGGTCATTCATCCAGGGTGATTCACCCAGTGCCGCGCCACCGGACGCACCCAACTATAACACGCTCGCGTGCTATACTGGCTGAGGACGGGCGCCCGCGCGCGTTCGACGCCCCCCAAGGCAGGCGGTTCATGGTCCAACAACTCGAGACCGACGTCTACTACCCGGATTCGGATGGGCAGCCGATGGGTGAGACCGATCGCCAGCGCGACCTGCTGTTCGCGCTGGTATTCGCGCTTACCCAACATTTCGCTCCCCACCCTGATGTCTATGTCACCGGCAACCTGTTCATCTATTATGTGCGTGGCGACCCGAATAAGAACATCTCCCCGGATGTCTGTGTCGTGTTTGGCAGCCCGCAGCGCCCGCGCAACACCTATCAAGTTTGGCGGGACGGGCCGTTCCCGCAAATGGTGATTGAGCTGGCCAGCGCCAGCACGCGTACGCGCGACCTCGGCCCCAAGCGGGCTGTATACGAGGGCCTCGGCGTGCTCGAATACTACATCTTCGACCCACATGCCGAGGCTGAGGAAACCACCGCTCCGACCGCGGCGGGCGAGTTGCATTATTACCAGCGCGCGAGCGCGGAGATGCCGTGGGGTCCACGGCGCCGCGCGCGTGGCGAGACGCCAGTGTATAGTGGCTTGCTTGGCCTGGGCCTCAGCGTCCGTGGGCAGGATCTGCGTTTTGTCGACGAGACGACGGGCGCGCTCCTGCCGACCCCCGCGGAAGAAGCGGCGGGACGACGTCAGGAAGCGGCGGCGCGGCGACACGAGGCCGCGGGACGGCGACGCGAGGCCGCGGCGCGCCGACGGGAGGCGGCGGCGCGGCAAGCGGCGGAGGCGCGCGCCCAGGCGCTGGCCGAGGAAGTCGCGCGCCTCCGTGCGCGACTCGACCAGGACGGCGATGCGTGAATGGCCCGCACCCGTCGGGCCTCGCCGTTGGTGAGGACGCGCCGGGTCAGGCCATGGGCGCGGATGTGTCCATCCCTGGCGTAGAACGCTCGCTGGCCTCAGTCGAGCACGCTTTGCACCTCGATGCGCACGTCGGTGATCTCAACGTCGGGGCGTGACTCTTCGATGTAACGCGCGGCGTGGTTCAGCACATCCTCGGCGTGGCCGGCGTCGCCACTGGCATAGGCCAGCCCGAGCGTGGCGACCTGCCAGACGTCCTGGTCGTCCACCTCGGCGGCGGCGACCTCGAAGCGCTCGCGGACGCGCGCCAGCACGGATTTGACGACCTGGCGCTTGTCCTTCAAGGAGTGACTCTCCGGCAGGTGCAGGCGCATCTGACAGGCTCCCACATGCATGCTGGTATACCTCCCGCGCGGGTTGGCGGCGCGGGGTCGCCGTTTGGGTCAGACGTCCACGCCGGGCACTCCCTGGGCGCCGATGATCTCCGTGATTTCGCCGCCGTGGTGGAGGTCGTGCTCGATCAGGTGCCAGATCACCCAGTGACGCGAGTAGAAGTCGGGCTCGCCCGGCTCGGGGGCCGTGTTTGGGATCGTCTGGGCGAGATCGGCCGGCGTCCAGGTCTCGAGCGCGGACTGGAGCACGGCCCACGTGGCGCGCAGGCCGTCGGCGAGCTCGGCGGAGGTGCGCGCCGGCATGTCTTTCGCGTCCCATTGGCCCAGGGTGGGGAGAGCGGGATCCGCGAGCGCCAGGGCGAATTGGCACCAGCGCGCTCGCGCGCCGATGACGTGCCGGCAGGTTTCGTCGACGTTGCGGAGATGGGGCGCGGTTCGGTAGCTAAGCTGCTCTGGTGTCAGGGGCGTGATGGCGCGGATGAGCAGATCCTGATAGCGCTCCCATCCCTGGGACATGTCGTGACCGATGGCCGTCTCTGTTGCCAAGCTGAACTCCTTGCCGTCCAGTGGCGCTCGTCGGAAGTCGGCGAACACGCACGCATCATACGCTATGCGGCGGTAACGTTTCCCGGTGCGGGTGCCGGGAGGGGTCCTCTCCCCCAGGCCCTCCCCGTTGCGACAGGGAGGGGAGTCAGGACCGCGACGCAAGGCGGCCAAAGGCGGGCGGGGGCCGGAGGGCGGCGTGAGGCCGGCGGCACGCGACGGGGAGGGGAGCCGGAGGGGCGGACCACGGCGGGGAGGGGAGCCGTGTGGCGCTGGCACCGAAAAGCATGCGCGGTGCCAGGGGACGTATACTGGGCGCCGCGGACCAGGGTGAACCAGGGCGGACGGAGTCGCCGCGGTTCGGGAGGATGTCATGACTGAATCGCACGATCTCACCGTGCGGCTGCGCGCGTGGAGCTATCGCCGCCAGGGGCTCGGCCGGGCCGCCGCCGAGCCGGAAGAGGCGCTGCGTGACGTTGTCGCCGTCTATAGCAGCCACCCCACGGCGCCGCTTGCGCTGCTCTGCCGCTGCCAGACGCTGGACGCCGATGGCTTCGCCGATCTGGAGCGGCGACGGGCGGTGGTCCGTTTGCCAGCCATGCGGCAGTCGGTCTTCCTGCTGCCAACAGTGACGGCGCCCCGGATCGTCGCCGCGACGCGCCAGCCGATGGAGCGCCGGGCGGGCGCGTTGCGCTACGCGGGGCTCGACTGGGACGCGTACACACGCCTGAAGCCGCGCGTGCTGGAGATCGCTCGCGAGCCGGTCACGGCCGCCGACCTGCGCGCGGCGCTCGAACGGGGCGATCCGGCGCTGGGCGAGGCGCGGCTGATGACCGCCGTGCGGACGATGACGTTCGAGGGGCTAGTCCTGCGCCTGGGCACCAGTCTGCGCGCGGACAGCCCGCGCTACGTGGCCGCCGACGCCTGGCTGGGTCAGCCGCTGGTGGAGGCCGATCCTGAGGAGTCGCTGCGCTGGCTGGCGGAAGCGTATCTGCGCGCCTATGGTCCGGCGCGCGTCGAGGACTTCGCGTGGTGGAGCGGTGTGTCGCGCGGCCGCGCACGGGCCGCGTTCGCGGGCAGCGGGCTGGTGGACGTCGGCGGCGGTCTGATGTTGCCCGCCGATCAGGAGGCGGCGTTCTCGCGTGTCGAGCCGCTGGACGCCGAGGCCATCGATCTCCTGCCGAAGTGGGATGCTTACACGATGGGCTACGCGCCCGACGGCCGGCAACGCCTGGTGGATGACGCGCACCTCGGCCGCGCCTACAGCACCGCGAAGACGGGCGGCGCCGGCGGGACCTCGGGGGATGGCCTGCCGCTCGTGCTGCGCGGGGGGCGCGCCGTCGCGAGCTGGTCGCACCGGTTCCAGGGCGACCAGATGCTGGTCACGGTGGCGCCCTTCCCGGCCGAGACGCTCGCATCCGCGGCGTGTGAAGGCGCCTGCGCTGAGGTCGGGCGGCTGCTCGGGGCCAGCGCCGTCGCCGTGACAATGGCCGTCGGGTAAGCGTCCTGGCGGTTGAAACCACGGTTAGGGGCCTCTGGCCGCAAAGTCCACCTTCCTGGACTATCCAGAAATAGTGAAAGACGCTGGCCGCCTCTGGCTGACCAGGCGAGCCGGATCAGGTGGGAGGCGGCCAGGAATGGCCAGAGGGCAGGTAATTGCGGCGGGTTGAGGCGGCGTCAGAACTCGCCGGCCTCTTCGGCCATGCGGACGATGCGCGGAGTGAACTTGCCGATCACCTCCACCAGGTCATCCCGGGCGGCGATGATCGACTCGATGTCCTTGTACGCCTGCGGCGACTCGTCCAGCCCGCCGCCGAGCAGCGTGATGCCGCGCTCGCGCAGGTAGGCGTCGCGCGCCGACTTGCTGATCGAGGCCAGCGCCGCCCGCCGGCTGAGCCGGCGACCCGCGCCGTGGGCCGCCGAGCTGAGGGCGTCGGGCAGGCCCTTGCCGCGGACCACATAGCCGGCGTCGCCCATCGAGCCGGGGATGACCCCCAGCACGCCGGGCGCGGCCGGTGTCGCCCCCTTGCGGTGGACAATGGCGTTCGTGCCGTCAGGCAGCGTCTCGCGCCAGGCGAAGTTGTGGAAGTTCTCGACGTGGGCGATCTCCTTCAGCCCGGCCGCGCGCGCCACCTGGTGGTGGATCACGTGGTGGTTGGCCGAGGCGAAGCGCCCCGCCAGCTCCATCGCGAGCCAGTACTCCTGGCCCACCTCGCCGTTCAGCGGCAGCCAGGCTAGATGCTTCGTGGCGCCGTCCAGCGCGGGGTGCAGGCGCATCGCCAGGTCGGTGAAGGTGTTGGCGATCTTGAAGCCAACGCCACGCGACCCACTGTGCGAGAGCAGCGCCAGGTACTCGCCGGCCGGCAGCCCCAGGCCGAGGT
>JANWHL010000300.1 GCA_025450405.1 Ktedonobacterales bacterium | reverse complement strand
GCCGCGCGCGCCGCGCCGGTGGAGGCGAGGTCGCCCGCGCCATGCGCTGCCAGCAGCGCGTCGCGCCACCACAGCGCCCACAGTTCCACGGCGCCGCGCGCCGCCTCGGTGTCGCTGGCAAGCTGGCTCGCCAGGCGCATGCGCGCGTCGCGGCTGGCCCCAGCCAGTTCCACGATCTGGCGCAGCAGCGTCTCGCGGCGGTCGCGCCGCTCTGGCTGCGCGAGCGCTTCCACGGCCCAGCCGAGCCGCCCGCTCGCCAGACCCGCCAGCGTCCGCGCGTCGTCGGGTGCCGCGCCCCACCGCTCCACCAGCGCGCGTGCGACTTCCTCCGGCGCCAGTGGCGCCAGCGGCACCACCTGGCAGCGCGAGATCACCGTCGGCAGCAAGAGGTCCGGTGCGCCACTGGTCAGCAGCAACATGACGCCGGGCGGCGGCTCTTCCAGGGTCTTGAGCAGGGCGTTGGCCGATTCGGCGCGCATGCGCTCCACCTGGGGCAAGATGAAGATGCGCCAGCGCCCCTCATACGGCGCGAGATACGCGGTGTGCAGCAGGTCGCGCACCTGCTCCACCGGCAGCCATTGCTTGCCCTCCGGCGGTTCCAGCACGCGCACGTCGGGATGGGTGCCGTGGGCGATCTTGCGGCACGCCAGGCACGCCCCGCACGGCTCGGGGTCGTCCGGCGCGCGCGCCGTGCATTGCAGCAGCCGCGCGAAGGCCAGCGCGAGCGTGGTCTTGCCGATCTGGTCGGGGCCGGTCAGCAGGTAGGCATGGCTCACCGCGCCGCCGAGCGCGGCGCGCACGAGCAGGTCCCGCGCCTGCTGATTGCCGATGACCTCACGCATCAACGTCTCGAATAACTCTCTGGTCCACACCTGTCTTGGATCACACCCGCAACCTGGCTGGAGCGCCGCCTCCGTGCGCGCCTTTGGTAGCCCGGCCCCGCAGTATAGCATACGGAAGACGGCGCTGGGTCCCTTACCTCGACTGAAGTGGCGATCATCGGCGTCGCGGCGCCGTTGTGGGCCATACGCGCCTATGCTATACTACGGGGGTAATAGCGAGCCGAGTGGTAGGCTGCGGTAAGACCGGCCCCACCCCAAGTTTCCGCGCGCGAGAACGGCGCGCGATGCCCCCAACGGGGAGGTGAAAGCGACAGATGGCGTTACCGACCGAGGAAAAAACCCGGGTGATCGAGGAGTTTCACGTCCACGAGCACGACACCGGATCGCCCGAGGTGCAGATTGCTCTGCTGACCCGGCGCATCCAGGATTTGACCGTACATCTCAACGAGCACAAGCACGACCTGCACTCGCGCCGTGGCCTGCTCCTCATGGTGGGCCAGCGCCGCCGCATGCTCAAGTATCTGAACCGCACCAGCCCGGAGCGCTATCGCGAACTGATTGCGCGGCTGGGTCTGCGCCGCTAGGCGCGCCCGCTGGCGTGCCGTCGGCAGGGACGGACCAAGCCTGTCTGGCAACGCCGGGGCGCTGTATTCGCATGGTATTGGGTGCGGTCCCAAATGCCGCACGTTTCTTGTGTATGGGCGATGGGGAGACCGTGCGGGGAGCGAGAAACAGCGGATTGTCCCTGGCGGCACACCACAGCCCACGTTGATCGGCACCCCCTGATCTGGTGCCACGCGACCGAACCGATCGCGCTGATTGATCGTGCCAGGACCCCAGCCGGGAGTGATGGTGGGGTCGACGATGATCACGCGGCGACCACGACGACAGCATGAACAGCGAACAGAGTACGAAGATGCACGACGAGCGCCGGTGAGCGCTAGGACGATTTTGGAGGACACAGGACACATGATCCATCGGTTTGAGACCGTCATTGGCGGTCGTGTGATGAGCATCGAGACGGGCCGCGTCGCGCAACAGGCCGGCGGCGCCGTGCTGGTCCGCTATGGCGAGACCGTGGTGCTGGCAACGGCCACTTCCAGCGCCAAGCCCCGCGAGGGCATTGACTTCTTCCCCCTGACCGTGGACGTGGAGGAGCGCCTCTACGCCGCGGGCAAGATTCCCGGCGGCTTCATCAAGCGCGAGGGCCGCCCCACCGAGCATTCCATCCTCGCCTCGCGGCTGACCGACCGGCCCATCCGCCCGCTCTTCCCCAAGAGCTATCGCAACGATGTGCAGGTAGTCATCACGGTGCTCTCCGCCGATATGGAGAACGACTCCGACGTGATCGGCATCACCGCCGCCTCCGCCGCGCTCTCCATCTCCGGCATCCCCTTCGCCGGGCCGGTGGGCGCCGTGCGCGTCGGCTACATTGACGACCAGATCGTCATCAATCCACCGGAATCCGAGCTGGCGAACAGCAAGCTGGACCTGGTGGTGGCCGCCACGACCGACGCCGTGATGATGGTGGAGGCGGGGGCGCGCGAACTGCCCGAAGAGACGATGATCGCCGCCGTCAAGGCCGGGCACGACGCCATCCAGGGCTTGATCAAGATGCAGGACAAGCTGGTCCAGGCGGCGGGCAAGCCCAAACAGGCGTACGTGGAGCCGCATGCCGACAAGGCGCTGCGGGACGAGGTGGCCGCGTTCGTGCGCCCGCGCTTCGAGACCGCCGCCAACGACGCCGACAAGGCGCAGCGCGAGGCCAAGCTGGACGCCGTGCAGGCCGACCTGATGGCCGAGTTGGGCGCGAAGTACCCGGAGCGTGGCAAGGAGATCGCGGCGGCGTTCGACAAAGAGCTGAAGCAGTACGTCCGCAATCAGATTCTCGAAAAGGCGGTGCGCCCCGACGGCCGCGGCCTGACCGACGTCCGCCCAATCAGTTGCGAGGTGGGCCTGCTGCCACGCACGCACGGCTCTGGCCTCTTCACGCGCGGACAGACGCAGATCCTTAGCATCGTGACGCTCGGCTCGCCGGGCGAGGAGCAGCGGCTGGACGGCCTGGGCGCCGAGGAGAGCCGCCGCTATATGCACCACTACAACTTCCCGCCGTTCAGCGTCGGCGAGACGCGCCCCATGCGCGGGCCGGGTCGGCGCGAGATCGGCCACGGCGCGCTGGCGGAGCGGGCGCTGGTGCCCGTCATTCCCGACTCCGATGAGTTCCCCTATACCATCCGTGTCGTCTCGGAGACGCTGAGCTCCAACGGCTCGACCTCGATGGGGTCGGTCTGCGGCAGCACACTCTCGCTGATGGACGCCGGGGTGCCGATCAAGGCGCCGGTGGCGGGCGTGGCGATGGGCCTGATCACGGGCGATGGCGAGTCTACCGGCGGCAAGTACGCCGTGCTGACCGACATTCAGGGCATCGAGGACGCGCTGGGCGACATGGACTTCAAGGTGGCCGGCACGGCGGATGGCGTGACGGCGCTGCAGATGGACATCAAGGTCAAGGGCATCACGCCGGAGATCATGGCCCAGGCGATGGCTCAGGCCAAGGCGGGGCGCATGTTCATCATGGAGAAGATGCTCGACACCCTGGCCGAGCCGCGGCAGGAGCTTTCGCCCTACGCGCCGCGCATCCAGACCATCAAGATCAACCCCGAAAAGATCGGCGCGATCATCGGCCCCGGCGGCAAGGTGATCCGCCGCATCCAGGAGGAGTCGGGCGCCAAGATTGACATCGAGGACGATGGCTCGGTCCATATCTCCTCCGTCACTGAGGAGGGCATGCAGCGCGCGATGAACGCAGTGCGCGCGCTCACCGAAGAGGTGGAGGTCGGCAAGATTTACAATGGCGTGGTCCGCCGCCTGGTGGACTTCGGCGCGTTCGTGGAGATTCTGCCCGGCAAGGAGGGGCTGGTCCGCCTCTCGCAGCTCGCCGACTATCACGTCAACCGGCCAGAGGATGTTGTCTCGCCGGGCGACGAGATCACGGTGATGGTGATCGAGGTGGACCCGCAGGGGCGTGTCAACCTCTCGCGCCGCGCCGCGCTGAGCGGCGAGATGCCCAGCCAGGAAGAACTGGAGGCCGAGCGTGGCCCGCGCGGGCCGCGTGGCCCCGGCGGCGGCATGGGCGGTGGCCGTGGGGGGCCGCCGCCACGCGGCGGCGGCTATGGCGACCGCGGCGGCCCACCCCCGCGTGGCGGTGGCTTCGGTGGCGGCGGCTATGGCGGTGGCGGGCCGCGGCAGAGCGGCGGCAGCAGCGGCGGCGGCTTCGGGCGCGGCTATGGCAACCCGCCGGGTCCCGGCGGCCAGAGCAGCCGTGGCGGTCCTGGCGGCGGTGGCCGCCCGCAAGGTGGCCCTGGCGGGCCGAACGGCGGGCGCGGTGGCTTTGGCCGGCCACAGGGCGGTCCTGGTGGCCAGAGCGACCGCGGCTGGTCATCTGGTCCAGGGCGGGGATCAAGGGCGGCGGGAGCGCAAGCTCCCCCGCCCTTGTGCTATCTTGGGGCAGGCGGCGCCACCCAGATGCCACCCCTTAGTGCGCTTCCACTATTGTTGCGCCGCGCGGGAACGGACCATCGTAGGAGCGTTCGCCGAACGTCCGCCGCCAACCAAACAAGCACGTAGGGGCGTTCGCCGAACGTCCGCCGCCATTACCCACCACCACCCACCAGGAGGGACGCCGATGTCCAGCGCGGAACCGCTCACCGTCCTCGAACAGGTCGCCGCCGAGGTGCGCGCCTGCACCAACTGTGTGCTGCATGTGGGCACCAAGAATGGTGTGCCCGGCGAGGGCAACCCCCAGGCCGAGGTGATGCTGATCGGCGAGGGACCCGGCTTCAACGAGGACCGGCTGGGCCGTCCGTTTGTCGGCCAGGCCGGTGGCTTCCTCAACGAATTGCTGGAAGCGGCGGGCCTCAAGCGTGACGAGGTGTTCATCACCAACGTCGTCAAGCACCGCCCGCCGGAGAACCGCGATCCCCTGCCGGAGGAGATCAAAGCCTGCTCGGACTACCTGACGCGCCAGATCGCGGCCATCAACCCCAAAGTGATCGTCACACTGGGGCGCTTCTCGATGGCGCGCTTCATCCAGGGCGCCAGCATCAGCAAGATTCACGGCCAGTACAAGGTGCTGGACCGGCGCGTGGTGGTGACGATGTATCACCCCGCCGCCGCGCTGCACCAGCAGACGCTGCGCACCGTCGCGCTGGAAGACTTCCGCACGGCGGTGCCCGCCGCGCTCAAGCTGGCGCGCGAGCTGGCGGCGCAGGGCAAGGTGGGCAATGCGCCCGCCGGCCAGGATGACACGCCAGACAAGCCGGACGAGCCACCCGCGCCGCAGCAACTCTCGCTGTTCTAGCGCGCAGGTGGCCCTATGTTTGCGGCATTCCACGCGCCGCTCTATTATATGCCTGAGTTGGTGCCGTGATTAGTCATGCTCGCTGTCGCTGCCCGCGACCCCCACCCGCTCAACCGGCGAGTTCTCTGCAGACATCTGAACTGCCAGAGCTGGCACGGTCGAGATCGTCGTCGTGAGGATGGCGTGCAAGCTGTGTTCGAGGAGGAGGACGACCTGCTCGCGGTTCACATCCGGCTGGACGACCCACTGAAGACAGATCTCTTCTAGAAAGCTCAACCAGCCACGCAGGCCGAGCAGAACCAGTGGCTGGTTGCCTGAGAAGCCCAGGCCACGGTACACCCCATCCAGTTGCTGCTGGCGGAACACACTCAGCAGCGCGTCCACCTCCGCATCCGCCCCGATCCCCCCGCGCAACACCATCTTACCCAAGCCGGGGTACTGCTCAAAGAGTGACAACACCTCCGAGAGACCAGCATGCAGATCTGGGTGGAGATAGGTAAATTGGAGCATCTGGGCCAGCACATGGCGCACGGTAGCCACATAGAGTTCGCGTTTGCTCGCGAAGTAGTGGTAGAGCAGCCCTTTGGACATGCCCACCGCGGCGGCAAGGTCCTCAATGGCAATCGCATCATAAGCATGGGTGGAAAAGAGGCGCTGGCTCACGGCGAGGATGCGCTGGATACGCTCTTCGCGTGCGAGGCGCGCCCGCTTCCTTTGTGGAGCATTGCTGGTGGACGCGTCTGGACGGAGCGCGCGCTCGTCGGTGTTCACGATCTCTCCTCGCAGGTTGTGCCTGGACCGGCCTGCAAACGCCGGTACTCAAAACAGCTTTTCAGTGGACAGGCGCTTAAAAAGGCTCTCCCGGCAAGATGGCTTCAGATGGGCTCAAGCGAGCCGAGAGTGAGTGTCTCGCGCCAGTCACTGCCTTCTCACTGAGCCGCTTCGCTGGGACCGAGACCGAGCGGGAAGACACGCGCTGCGGGTGAGTGGAAGTCCGCCAGTCGGAATGATCTTATCACGAAATTGACTTCCGTTCAACAGTCTATTGACTTTTGTTCAAATACATGGTAGAGTTGAAGTATCGAACGAAAGTCAATAGATATCAGCCCGCCATATCGCGGCATTGGGTACGGATCTCTGGCCTGTGCGGGAGCTCAGGCCCTTTCCTCCAGACGGCGTGGAGCGATCCTAACCACCTTCCCGACCGGTCGTTTCGACAGACCAAGTCCATCTCAAGTCGCGAGCAGGAGCATCCAACATGTTAGACATCCACATTTCCTATACGGCCCTCTTGGTATGGGTCCTCGTGGGAGGCCTGGCGGGCTGGCTCGCTAGCCTCGTCGTCCGCGGGAGCGGCTTGGGCTTGCTCGGTAATATCCTTATTGGCGTCGTCGGCGCCTTCCTCGGCGGCCTGCTGCTCTCGTTGCTGCTGCCTTCTGTCTTCAGTGCTACCGGCGGGTTCACCGGCTTCAACGTCAGCAGCTTGGTGGTGGCCTTCGTCGGGGCGGTTATTCTGCTCCTCGTCGTGGGGCTGTTCGACGGCCGGCGCCGGACACACACCAGCACCACGTAGGCATCCACGCCGTGACCCTGGCGGCCGCGTCCGCCAGGACTTGATCGGCCGGGTTGCCCTCGGCTGCTCCCATCGTCCCATCTGTTCCCCAAGTTAGGACCACGTACCATGCAGCCGATTCTCACCCCGCCGATCCAGCGCTTCATGCGCGAGTATGCGTCATATCGAGCGTTCAGCAAAGACGCCCAGGCGCTGTATGTCCATACCCACTACACCATCGAACACACGGACGGCTTGGCGCATCGTGGCCTCAAGGCTTCCCTGCGCTTCTTTCAGCGCGAGTTCAGCACACCGCCGCGGCAGCATCTGATCATCAGCTATGTGTCGCCAACCATTCAGCGACCAGGCGACGTTGCCCCCGCTGGGATGGACTCGCCCGGGATGGACTCGCGTGGGGCCGGCTCTACCCAGGTGCGGCTCACAGCGGTCGCACAGACTGGCACTGCCGCGGTCTTCACCTGGCTGACCCGTATCGCTGGCCGCCTGGCGACGGCATTCCGTTAGGGACGTGAGCGTCTGGTGCGTTCGTCGTCTGCCGACCTGCTCGATGTCACCCACGCCTCCATCGTTTCCGCTCGCCTGTGCGAGCGGGCCACGAAACCATGAAAGAGAACCACCAACATGGAACCCGTCGAATATCGCCAACCCGGCCCGCAGCGCGCAGCCGCACTACCTGTCGAAGCCGTTCGCCCAGTGGAGCGGGTCGAGCGGGTCGCCCCGCTCCGGTCGCAGGCGCCAGGCGGCCTGGTCTGGTCTCCCGATCGCGTGCCGCAGATCGTCTACCTCATCACTGGCATCATCGCCGCATTGCTCACCATTCGGCTGGTTTTGAAGCTCCTGGCCGCCAACCCCGCCGCCGGCTTCACGAGCTTGATCTACGGGGTGACCGCCCCCTTCGTCGCGCTCTTCGAGGGTGTGTTCCCCAACGCGCGGAACCAGGGGAGCGTGCTCGATCTGGCCGCGCTGCTCGCCATCGTTGTCTACGCGCTGCTGGCCTGGGGGATCGTGCGCGTCGTCGAGGTATTGCGGCGGCGGCGCTCGTCTACCACTATCTGACCCGCGGAGCGGCGGTCGGCACGCTGGTGCCAGATCGAGTACATATCACTTGCATCAAGCCAGCACTGACATCGCTCCCAGATTGGGACGAGAGGTAGGACCATGCGTGACATGAACTCATGGTTAGCGATCACGTTGGGACTCAAGCGCACCGCGCCGATTATCCCGGCCAGCGTCAACGGGGTCTGGGCACGAATTCGTGCGCAACTGGCGCGGCTCTGGCCCAAGAAGTCGCAGCCTCGTACCTCCTAATGCCGTCGCGGTTGTTCATTCAGCCCATTGTATTCTGACCATTTTTGAAGCGGTTGTAGGCTCCGCGCTTCCGCTGAAACAGCCGTGCCAGGTGTTGCCAGGTATGGCGCGGCGAACCGCGCGGAGTCAGGCGTAAGAGCGCACGCAAGCACCCGGTGACTGCCAGCCGGCATACGCT
>JANWHL010000299.1 GCA_025450405.1 Ktedonobacterales bacterium | reverse complement strand
TTCAACCTGGCCGAGTTCAGCCTGCCCGCCACGCGGGTGGACGGCTTCCGCGGGCCGCTGAACAGCACTTCCAACTTCGTGCTCGGCGCCATGGCCGGCGGGCGCTCGCTGGAGGAGGCCGTGGCGGACGCGCGCGCCGCCGGCATCGCCGAGGCGAACCCGGCGTATGACCTCGACGGCTGGGACGCGTCCGTAAAGGCGACGGTGCTGGCCAACGTGCTTATGGACGCCGATCTGCGGCCAGCCGATGTGGCGCGCGTGGAGCTCGGAGCGGCGGCGATGCGCGCGGCGCTGGCGGCGCTGGCGCCTGGGCACACGCTGAAGCAGATGGTCGAGGCCCACCGCGCGCCGGACGGACCGGACGGATTCGTGCGCGCCGAGGTGCGGCTGGAGGCGCTGGCCCCGGGCGATCCGCTGGCGCACCTGACCGGCATGGAGACCGCCATCCAACTGCGCACGGACACCATGGGCGACCTGACCATCATCGAAGGCGCGGGCGGACCCGGCCAGACGGCCTTTGGCGTGCTGGCCGATGTGCTCGCCATCGCCCGCGGGCTCGGCGCCATTGATCTCCCCATTCGCGAGGAGGACCACCCATGAAGATTCCCTACACCTGGCTCCAGGCCTATGTTGATGTCACCCTCAGCCCTGCGGAGCTGGCCGACCACCTCACCATGGCCGGGCTGGAGGTGGACCGCGTCGAATACCCCTGGCCGGGCATCGTGACGGCCGAGATCGTCCACCTAGAGCGCATCAAGGGCTCGGATCACTTAAGCGCCACACGCATCTCCACCGGGTCGGGCCCAGAGCTCAGCGTGGTCTGCGGCGCGTCGAACATCCATCTCCACGATCGCGTCCCGCTGGCCCAACTGGGCGCGAAGGTGGGGGCGCTCACCATCCAGACCAAGCGGACCATGGGCGTTGTCTCAGAGGGCATGCTCTGCTCGCCACGCGAGCTGGGCCTCAGCGACGACCACGCCGGCATCCTGATCCTACCGCCAGATACGCCGCTCGGCGTGCCGCTGGGTCAGGTGCTCGGCGGCGCGGTCATTGACCTGGACATCAAGGCCCACCGCGGCGACCTCTTCTGCATGGTGGGCGTCGCCCGCGAGGTGGCCGCCTTCACCGGGCGGCCGCTGCGCCCGCCGAGCATCACCCTGCAAGAGAAGGGCGCCGCCGCCGGCAAGCTGATGAAGCTGACGGTGGAGGATGCCGCTCTCTGCCCGCGCTACACCGCGCGCGTGGTCCGCAATGTCCGGATGGGCGCATCGCCCGTCTGGCTGCGCGACCGGCTGACGGCAGCCGGCATGCGGCCGATCAACAATGTGGTGGACATCACCAACTACGTGATGCTGGAGCTCGGCCAGCCGCTGCACGCCTTCGACTATCACCGCGTGGCCGGCCACCACATCGTCGTGCGCCGCGCCCGCGCCGGGGAGACGATCACCACCCTGGACGGCGTGACGCGCGATCTCACCCCCGAGATGCTGCTCATCACCGACCCCGAGGGGCCGCTGGTGATCGCGGGGATCTTCGGCGGCGAGCGGGCCGAGGTCTCGGACACCACCACCGATGTGATCCTGGAGGCCGCGCATTTCCACCCGACCAGCATCCGCCGCGCGTCGGCGGCGCTGGCGCTGCGTACGGAGTCGTCGGGCCGCTTCGAGAAAAATCCCGACGTCGGGCTGACCACGGCGGCGGTGGACCGCGCCGCGCAACTGATCGCCGAGCTGGCCGGCGGCCAGGCGGCGCCGGGGCGGCTGGATGCCTACCCCGAGCCGGCGACACGGCGGGTGATCTCATTCGATACCGACCAGGTGGAATGGCTGGTGGGCCTGCGAGCGACCCCTGCCGAGGCCGCGGGCGCGCTGTCCGCGCTGGGCTTCGTGGTGGAGACCGAGCCGGGCGCCGAGCGCCGGCTCGCCGTCACCGTGCCCACTTGGCGCGGCGACGTGGAGGAGAGCGCCGACCTGGTGGAGGAGGTGGCGCGCATCCTCGGCTACGACCGCATCCCCGCCACCATCCCCGCCGGTCCGCTCCCCGAGCCGCCCCACGTGAGCTGGTTCGAGCGCGAGAACGCACTACGCGACGTGCTGGCCGGCGCGGGCCTCACCGAGATCATCACCTACACGCTGATCAACCGCGTCAGCATGGCGCGCCTGCTGCTGGACGCGGCCCCCGAGGGTGAGCGGCTGCTGACGGCGCCGGCGCTGGTCCCGGAGCTCGGCTCCGGCGACACGGCCAACCCAGGTAAGGCCGGGGCGTCCGTTGGCGCCGAGACCGCCCTGGCGCGTGGGCGCGAGGAGGATCAGCGGCTGGTGGAGGCGACGGCGGCACGGCTGCCGGCGATCACGCTCCACAATCCGCTCAGCGCCGAGATGGACGTGCTGCGCCTCACCCTGATGGCCGGTCTGCTGAACGTGCTGCGCGCGAACGAGAAGCACGGCGAGGCGGGGCTCTGGTTCTACGAGCTCGGCCGCCGCTACTTGCCGACGCTGGCGCTGGCCGCAGGCACGGGGCTGGCCGAGGAGCGGCGCACGCTGGGGGTGGCGCTAATGGGGCCGCTGGCGCACGCGTGGGACGCCGCCGACCGGGCCGCCGACTTCTACGACCTGAAAGGCGTGGCCGAGCGCGTGCTCGGCGCGCTGGCGATCGGGGCGTATCGCTACGTGCCCGTGCGGCACCCGACCTTCCACCCCGGCCGCGCCGCCGCGCTGGAGATCGCCATGCCCATGCCGGAGGGCACGGGCGCGGAGGGCACGAGCGGGGATGGCGCGGCCGCGTCCTCGAGCGCCGTCGCGGCGCCGCCCGCCTGGCTGCGCGCCGGCGTGCTCGGCGAGGTCCATCCCCAGGTGGCGGCGCGCTGGGACCTCACCGGCCGCCCCTACCTGATGGAGCTCGACCTGGAGCGGCTCTACGCCGCGATCCCCGAGCGTCCGCGCTACCGACCGGTCTCGCGCTTCCCGGCGGTGCGGCGCGACCTGGCCGTGGTGGTGGACCGCGCCGTGGCCGAGGACGCCGTGGCCGCCGCCATCCGCGCGGCCGGCGGACCGCTGCTGCGCCGGCTCGACCTCTTCGACGTCTACACCGGCGAGGCGATCGCGTCCGTCAAGAAGAGCCTGGCCTACGCGCTGGCGTACCAGGCGCCCGACCGCACCCTCACCGACGCCGAGGTGGATGCCGCCCAGCGCGGCATCGTGGACGCGCTCGCCCGGGCCTTCGGCGCCACCCTCCGCGCGTGAGCATGCGTCCTCACGTGCCGCCTGTCCAGTGGATGGAGCGCGGGTACATCGTCGGCAAGCCCGTGGCATCAGCGTAGGCGGCGCCGACCAGCCGAAGCTCCGCGCCCTCGTTCCGCGGGACGAGGGCGCGGTGTGTGAGGCCCCATCGCGTGGATCATCAAGCACCCACTCTACGGATCATCTGGATAGTCCGTGGTGAACACCCTGCCGCGCGGATCGACGATCGTGCCGCTATTCGCTCCGAGGAGAGGCAGGCCCCAGAGCACGCCGGGGCCGGATGCGGCGGGCACATAGATGGCGACGGCCGCGCCGCCCGGGACGACCCCGAGGGATTGCCACTGAACGCGTGAGGGGACCAGCCGGTAGAGCACCTCGGCGCCGGAGCGTGTATCGGCCATGAGCACGTCTCCACCGCTGGTGATGGCATACAGGAAGATCCCACGGCTGGGGAGAGCGCCAGCGGCGACCCGCGGGCCGGAGACCGGTGCCGTGAGCACGGACCGCTGCTCCCACGTCCGCCCGCTATCAGCGCTACAGAAGAGGTGATCGGGCGACGTCACCTGGCTCGTGCCCGCTCCGATTGCGGTGTTATGCACGCCGCAGATGGAGAAGGACCGCCCGAGCGCCGGCCAACGCACCAGGAAGTATGAGGAGGCGGGGCTGGGCAGTTCTGCCCAATGCGCACCCTGGTCGTGAGAGATCCACAGGTATTGTCGGTCGTGGGACGGATCCCAGCCCGGCACGAGCAGGTCTCCTGTCTCTGGCTGCACCCAAAACGCCAACACCACCTGTCCCGTACTCGTGACCGACCCATCGATGAGCCGCCACGTGCGCATCTGGTCGTGGCTGACGAAGAGGCCGTAGTGCGGTGTGGCGACCGGCAGGCAGCAGCGGAGCGCGAAGACGGTGTCCCCGCGCGTCGCGAGTTGGGCCGTCTCGACGCTATCCGGGTCCGCGAGCGGCTGCCAGGTGCGCCCACCGTCGCTCGTCGTGTAGGTGGCCGTCTGGTCCACGTCGAGCGCTGGCCGGGACCACGCGACGAACGCGAGAGCACGCGCGGACTGGAGATCGTCCACCGTGATGGCGCACCCGCTGACGTCTGCCCGCGGGGCGGGCAGATCGGCGACCCGTGTCCAATGGGCGCCCCGGTCGTGGGTGGCCCAGACCTGGGTCGCGCCGCCGGCGATGCCCGGCACCGGGCGGCCATTCACGTCATATGGGGTGACGCACGTGTAGGCGACGTTGCCATCGCTCGGAGCGAGCGCGAATGAGTGGAAGAAGCCCAGACCGACATCGGGCGGCAGGGAGACGGGATGCCAGGACAACGCCAGGGGCGCGAGTGGTGACGGTTTCGCGGTGCGGCCCAAGAGATACGCGAACCCCGCCACCAGCAACGTCACGAGCGCCAGCGCGCCGACCGCGCCGAGCACGGGGCGCCGCACCCGTGCTCCGGCCCGCCGGCTCATACGATTGGCGTCCGCCTGTATGCCACTCGGGGAACTCTCGTCCGGCCGGACCGTCCGGCGCTCGCCTGGCACGCTCATGGTTCCCTCACTCCCGGATGGCACCGCCTCGGGGCCAAGCCGGTGTTGCACGACATCTAGCCGGGTATACCGGCGCATTGGCTTCGGCACGGGGCTGATGCGAACCTACAGGTCGGGCTACTACGAGCAATAGAGGCTGCCCTCAGTTGGGTTGATGCAATAGTCCCAGCCCTCCCACGGACTGCTCGACGTCTTCCATCGGTAGTGCTCTGTGAACACCTCGTACTGGTGTGAAATGCTGCATGTCTGATATGCCCCAACCGTACTTTTCGTGTCCGCCTCCTGTGTGTTATACGCGTAGATCTGGGTCCAATT
Source organism: Ktedonobacterales bacterium (assembly GCA_025450405.1). GTDB lineage: Bacteria > Chloroflexota > Ktedonobacteria > Ktedonobacterales > JADMIN01 > JANWHL01. Next base: position 7,550 of record JANWHL010000299.1, on the reverse strand, counting down.
GTCGATACGCCACGGGTCGGTGTTGCACTGGTCCTGAAGTCGGACCAAGGTGTATATCTTGTAGCTGACGTCCGTTGTGTGTGTTGTGCCCCAGCCAATCCAGCAGTTCGGGCTACCAACCAGCGGTTGACAGAATGCCTTGTCTGCCCAGGAATAGCAACTAGAGCCTTCCACGTACTGCCCGTTGTTGGTATACCACGAAGTAATCGCGCCGCAGCCCTCCGCATCTGCCGGGTTGGCCTTGGCCACAGGTTGCCGGATTCCAGAGGCACCCGGGATGAGCGCTAAAGCGATCCCAATGAGCACTATCAGCACGAAGCTGGCTGTGTGAACTGTTGTCCGCATCCTAGCACCCTCCCGCGCTATGGTGCATTCCGAACACCGAGGTCGGTGTCGTCTCAGGAGAATACACTTCCAATGCGCCGTATGCGGTCCACGACTGGCTTACCACGTGCCCATCCGCATCTGTCCACTGCGCCTGCGCAACGAGCACGCGCCCATCGGGCCCAAGCTCCTGCCGGGCGGTGTAGGAAGGGTAAGGTTGGAGACCAGGCTGGCGCTGTACCCACCAACGGACCGAGCCAACCGCACTGTAAGTCGCCAGGAGGCGGCTCCGAGCTAGCGGTGATGTCAGCGGCAGTGAATGACTTGGAATGCCTTGCCCCGAGTTCACGCTAATTCGCGCAAGAACCGCAGCATCGGCAAACGGAGGGAGGAGCCCTCGCATCCCATCACCAGCGGATGGGCGAGCGCTAACGGTGCACGGGAGCGCTTTCCCCAGCGCGATGTGATCGTAGTCGCGTCCATATGTGATGTCCAGGCGGGCTGGGGTCTCGACGACTTCCTGGTGAAACACACCGGCTATGGTGTACTGCCCGTGGAATAATAGCGGTGTGCCGTCCTGTCCGATAAGCTCCCAAATGTCAGCCGTGACCGCCCGCCCGTTGGCTGGATCGGGGCTGTTCGGCACGGTAGAGTAGCTGGTCTCTACCCAGTGAAGTACCTTGCCCGCCAAAGCCGGCTCGTATTTTAGCCACGGTTGCCGCCCAGCGGTCGGTTGTCCAACAGTAGGATTCGTTATGGCTGCAGCTTCCTGCGACCGACGTGGTGCTGCCATGCCGCTGCCGAACGTCAGCGAAAACGTCGTGAGGGCTCCTAGGATCACGATGGCTGTCCATGTATTCGGGATGGGTGCGCGTCGGACTGGGAGGCGCCTAGGCCGGTGCATGTTCAGCTCCTTACGCTGATAACTCCTATCTCTCCTCTGTGGTAGGACGGGGCAAGGCCGTTTGTTAGAGCTCAGGGGGCTTCATGCTTTCCGTATTTGTCCTGAATGTGGCGAGGCTGATCGCGGGGCGCCCCCGCGCTCGATGCAATCTTGGCGGTCCAGGCAGCAATACACGGCGAGCAGACGAAACAGCCTCCCCTCCATTGGCTGGTGCCAGTTTGCGCGCCAATCCCCTCGAGATGGCCAGCACGTTGTGGCGGAGTACCCTACGACGGCCGGAGGCGCGTATTGCGGACTCGGCTGACCATGCCGCCGTCTCGTTCCTGTGTAACGCGCCCTAGTCGGTCAGCTAGGGTCATGTGCGGAGTTAGACGTACAGCCTAGCGGAGGAATCGACGCGAACGGTCTGGCGAGCTGCGCCAGTATCTCAAGCATAACTTGAGTCCCCCCCCTGTCAAGGGAGTTAGAAGCCAAAGTAGTGTCATGGGCACATCCTGTCGCCTGTTGGGGAGTCGCCTGTTGGGGAGTCGCCTGTTGGGGAAAGGCAAGTGGATTCTCGGCGGCGCTCGAATGCGAGGCGATCGCGTCCGACAAGAAGAGCCTGGCCTACGCGCTCGCCTACCAGGCGCCCGACCGCACGCTGACCGACGCGGAGGTGGACGCGGCGCATCGGGGCATCGTGGAGGCGCTAGCGCGGGCGTTCGGGGCTACGCTGCGGGCGTGACATGGCGTGCTAGGGTTCCCTCACGGTCATGACACGGCGCGCCGTGGCGGCCCTGGTCGCGCTGGTCGTCGCGTCCACTACGCGGCGCGGGGGCAGCAGCCAGAGCGAGGCATAGGCGGGTCGCATCGTCTCCTCGACGACGTCCAGCAGATGCGCGCTGAGCTGGGTGAGGTCGGTCTCCGTGCGCAGAGTCTGGCCGAAGCTGGTCAGCGTGCGCGCCGCGTCGTACTTGCGGCGGTAGAAGCGCTGGTCAATGATGGCCTGGATGCGCCGCCGCAACGGGGTGAAGAGCGCGGCGATGACCAGGGTGGTAGCGACGATGACGACCGCCGGCAGATCGCGGCGGCCAGTGGCGAGCCGCAAGATGGCCTCGGCGGCGAAGACCGTGCCGAAGTAGACGCCCGCCAGCGTGGCGGTCAGCGTGGCATACACCAACGTGCGATTGATCAGGACGTCGATGTCGTAAAGCCGGTAGCGGAGGACGGCCACGCCCGCGCCGATCGGCAGTGCCGCGAAGGCCGCCGCGAAGCCGACCGATGATCCTGGGCTCGATGAGGAGTTGGGGATGACCACGACATTCACGGCGATGCAGATAACGCCAACGGCCGCGCCGTAGGCGAACCACTTCATCTGCTGGCGCTGGTCGCCGCGCGAGCGCCAGAACCGCAGGATGGCCGACAGCACCGAAAGCAAGCCGACGGGAATGATCAGGATTTGGGCGCCAACCGGTACGAGATTGAGGAGCGGTCCGAGCGCGTCAATTCCAAAAGGATTGATCGTCGTTTCACCGCTAAATTGTCCTGGCATGAAGCCTGATGCCAGGGCGTCCGCCGCGAGCAGGACCACCGTGATCCAGGCCAGCGAGCGCCAGCGCGGCGAGAGGGGGCGTCCGGTGGGGAAGACCTGGAGCAGGAGCAACCCGAACCCGATATTGAGCGGCCAGACCAGGTTGCCCATCCAGTCCACAATGGCCGCGCCTGGCAAGTGCCGCTGGGCGAAGGTCTCGTACGCGAGGTAGCCGGCGCTGAAATACGTGATGGCCGTGCCGATCCCAATGAAGAGGAAGATCCAGCCAGTGACGTTGCCTGGCCGGTTGGAGACGATCAGCGCGCCAACGGTGGGGAAGAGGGCGAAGGCGAGCATCAGGGCGGCGGTGTCTACGTCGAAGCGGCTGGCACCGAAGAACAGCGCGGTGCCCAGACCGCCCAAGGCCGCCAACACCACCCAGAGTCCCCACGCCAGATACGGCGCCGGTCGTCGCGTCATCATCCATACCTCGCATGCTGCCGGCGTGCCGGCTCAGGTGTCTCGTGATTCCGGTCGCAGTATGCCACATCGGCGTCCGCCCAGCGTTACGACGCGCGCAACGACTGCCGGGCTGGCGCGCGTGCGGCGGTCCCCGCTAAGGTCCACGTGACGTTGGTAGTGGTCCACGCGCCATTCGCGATGATTTGCACGCCGTGGAAGCCCTGGGGCGCTACCGACCAGGTGACACTCTGCCAGTCAAGTCCCACCGCGCCGGTGCCCGGACCGAATTCGTCGAACGATTGCCCCGGTATGCTTGGATCAGGGAGCACATATTGGCCGGTCGGTCGCTGATCCGTCCCTTCAACGCTGTGGCTGCCCGTGTCCTCAAACGCCGAGCCGGCAACGTATCCGCTCGCGCCGGGCGGGGCGGGCTCGGCGTACCGGATGACGACCGTGAGGTGGTATAAGTCGGGGAGGGGCACCTTTGCCCCAGGGGTCGGGTAGGTGATGGCGAAGTCCGGACCCAGGGGAATCAGCGCTGTTGTGCTGTGTCCGTGCTCATCGGTGTACACACAACGGTGGGGCGTGCCAGGCGCCAGATCGGGCAGGTTCGCGGAGGCCCTCGCACCGGTGTCGCTGTGGATCTGCGCCGGCGGGAACTCTACGCCATCGCATGTGAGCGCCTGCGGACCATTCAGGACCACCAGGTTGCCTGAATCGAGGAGTTGCACGGCGTAAAGACTGGCGGTCACGCGGAGCAAGGTCGGCGGCGGGTTCGGTCCCTGGATCGGGAAATCCGGCGGCGCGGGGAACGCTGGGTAGTTGACTTCGAGGGACAGAATTAGAGCGCTGGCGGGGGTCGCGCTAAGCGTCGTGTGCGGCCTCGTACCACAGGCGAGCATGACGGCGACCGCCAGCGTCGCCACGAGAACGCGTGCGCCGCGAGAACGCGTGCGCCGCGCTCGGCGGCGGGTCTCTTGCCCACCGCGGTCGCGGCGTCCTCGGACGTTGCTTTGATCCTGAGCATGGGCCGCGCCTTTCAGTTGGGAGTTGCGCACTGGTAAGCGCGAGCACATGGCGCGGCCGTCTCCGCGCACCGAGCCCGCATGCGTGGGGGTGTGCGCCACCTGCCCATCAGTATCGTCACACAAACACAGCCAGATGTGATACCACGCACCGCAAATCACATCCGCCGGCGCAAACGCAGCCGGGGCCGCGGCGATGTTCGCCACACGGAGCAAACTCGACGTTGTCTGGGGGCCGGGAGCGAGGATGGGCATGGCGCACGCCCGGAGGCTTGGCGGGTCATGTATACTGGACCTGGGCCGCCGCCTGCCAGCGGGACGGGTTCCCCGCCAACACCGACCGCAGGGAGGTCAGCATGGCCGTATCTCCCCTGGCCGAGGGGCCGATCACCGGGATCCTGCCGCGCATCGCCGACCGGCGCAAGCGGCGGGCGCTCACGGACTGTCGTGTCCTCCTCCGCGCCGCCAGAACCCCCACCGGCCGCTGGAGCGGCCGAGCCCCCGCCACCCCGCGCCCTGAACGCGTGCCGTCGCCGGCGCGACGCGCCCATGCGGCCCGAAACGCTCGATGATGCCCGCGCCGACCCAGGGCCGGTCGAGCGCGGTGCGCCGCCGCGCTACGTCAGGCGGTTGGTCGTCACCGGATCGAAGAGGTGGAGGCGGGCGACGTCCACGCGCAGGCGCACGTGATCGCCCGGGCGTACCACCACCCGCGCGGGCACGCGCACGGTGGAGGCGGCCGCCGTAGCCAGCATTCCACCCTCCCCGCCATCCCCGCCGCCTGAGTCGCCGGTCCCGGTCGGATCGCCGGCGCGTCCCACCCGCTCCGGTTGGATCGCGCCCGGCAGCCGCACGTAGATAAGTTGCTCGTTGCCCAGGTGCTCAACCACGTCTACTGGGCCGGCCACCATGGCCGCGGCATCGTCGCCTGAACCCTCCGCGCCCGCCAGACGCAGGTCCTCCGGACGAACGCCCACGACGACCGGGCGCTCGCCGGCAGAGACGTACCGTGCCGCCGCCTCCACCGCCGCGCCCCTCAGGGGCAGCCGCGGCGCCAGCGCGCCCTCACCCAGCCCCAGCACCGCGTCGGCGCTCGCCTCGGCGGCCATGATCAGGTGGCCAGAGAAAAAGTTCATCGCCGGACTGCCGATGAAGCTGGCCACGAACAGATTCGCCGGCAGGTCATACAGCTCCCGTGGCGTCCCCAGCTGTTGCACCACCCCCGCGTCGAGCACCGCGATGCGGTCGCCCATCGTCATCGCCTCCACCTGATCGTGCGTGACGTAGATGAAGGTCGTGCGCGCCACCTCATGCAGCCGCGAAATCTCGGCCCGGGTCTGCACCCGGAGCTTGGCATCCAGGTTGGAGAGCGGCTCGTCCAGCAAGAAGACCTGCGGGTCGCGCACCAGCGCGCGGCCGAGGGCCACGCGTTGCCGCTGGCCGCCCGAAAGCTCACGCGGTTTGCGCTCCAGATACTCGCCGATCCCCAGCGTCCACGCCGCCTTCCGCACCCGCTGGTCGATCTCGCCGCGCGCAACACGCCGCAGCCGCAGGCCAAACGCCAGGTTCTCATAGACGCTCATGTGCGGATAGAGCGCATAGTTCTGGAACACCATGGCGATGTCGCGATCCTTGGGCGCCACGTCGTTCACGCGCCGCTCGCCGATGTAGAGATCGCCCTGGGTCACGGTTTCCAGCCCGGCGATCATGCGCAGCGCCGTCGACTTGCCGCAGCCGCTCGGCCCAACCAGCACGAGGAACTCCTGATCGCGAATGTGCAGATTCAGGTCGGTGATGACATCCGCGCCGGATCCGCCTGCTCCAAACCGCTTGTACACGTGCGCGAACCGCACCTCGGCCATACCGCTCACTCCACTCCGCACGCGCGGCGGCGTGTGCCGCGCCGCTCCACTCGACCGGTGTCGCCTCGCTCAGGGCGTGCTGTGGGCGCGCCGCGCGGCGACGAATTCGGCGTACCAGCGGCCGCTATCCTTGATGATCCGCCGCTGAGTACCAAAGTCGACATAGACCAAGCCAAACCGCTTGCTGTAACCCTGATCCCACTCGAAATTGTCCAGTAGGGACCACACGAAGTAGCCAGCCACCGGAACGCCGTGGGCCAGCGCGGCGTCCACCTCCGCCAGATGCTCGCGCAAATAGGCGACGCGCTGCGGATCGCTGACCAGCCCGTCCCCGTTCCATTCGTCCGCGAAGGCGGCGCCGTTTTCGGTGATGAGAATCGCGTTGGGACGGTAGGTCCGGCTGAGGTCCTCCAGCACCAGATCGAGCCCGTGCGGGTAGACCTCCCAGCCCATCGTCGTGAGGGTCGCGCCCGAAGGGGCGGTCGCGTACTCGTAGCCGGCGCGCCCGTCGCCCTGGCCGACGCCCTGGCCGTCGCCATCCGCGGCGTGGTGGTTGGCCCGCACGATCCAGCGGTTGTAGTAGTTGACGCCCAGAAAGTCGATTGGTGTGCCGATCACCCGTGAATCCTCGGCCCGCATCGGCGGAGGATCCGCACCCAGGTCCGCGAACAAACCCGCCGGATAGTCGCCGCGGAAGAGCGGATCGAGGAACCAGCGATTGTGGAAGGCGTTGGCGCGCTCCACGGCCCGCACCGTCTCCTGTCGGGCATCAGCGGCGAAGATGGGGAAGAGATTGAGCGCGATACCCACCCGCGCCTCCCTCACCGCCGCGCGGAGGCGCGGAACCGCCAGCCCGTGCGCCAACAGGAGGTGATGCGCCACCGCCACGGCGCCCTGTGCGTCGCCGCGGATGCCTGGCGCGTGCTGGCCGGTGACGTAGCCCAGGTAGGCCGAGCACCACGGCTCGTTTTGCGTGATCCACCAGCGCACCCGGTCGCCCAGCCGGCGCGCCACGACCTCGGCGTAGTCGGCAAAGGCGTAGGCCGTCTCGCGGCTGCGCCAGCCGCCGCGCTCGTAGAGCGCCTGCGGCTGGTCCCAGTGATAGAGCGTGGCGACCGGCGTGATGCCCTTCTCGAGCAGGCGGTCCACCAGGCGGTCGTAGAACGCGAGCCCCGCGGGATTCGGCGTGCCGGTGCCCTGTGGCAGGATGCGCGGCCACGCGATGGAGAAGCGGTAGGCGTTCAGCCCCAGCTCCGCGAGGAGGGCAACGTCCTGCTCCATGCGATGGTAGTGGTCAGCGGCGACCGCACCGGTGTCGCCATTGTGGGTGCGTCCCGGCGTCGCGGCGAACACGTCCCAGACGGACGACCCGCGGCCATCCTCATGGGTTGCGCCTTCGATCTGGTACGCGGACGTCCCCGCGCCCCACAGGAACTCGTCAGGAATCTGCATCGTGAACACCT
>JANWHL010000298.1 GCA_025450405.1 Ktedonobacterales bacterium | reverse complement strand
TTGAACTCCTACGCGCAGGAGCACGCCTACGTGAACCTGGCGGTCTCGGACGCTGGGGCGGTGCCCATCGGCTCGGTCTTTAAGGTCATCACGCTGGCCACCGCGCTGCGGGCCGGCATTCCGACCACGCAGATGTGGGATTGCCAGGCGACCTATCAGGTGCCAGGCGAGGCGACGTTGCGCCGGGAACAGGGGACCGGACCGACCTGGAAGGGGCACGGCGAGGAGAACGAGATCCTGGCGCTGGCGGAATCGTGTGACGTGGTCTTCTGGTCCATCTCGGTGACGCTGAACCAGAAGGATCCCAACCTGCTGCCACAGATGGCCAAAGGCTTTGGCTTCGGGACGCCCACCGGGATCGTGGGGCTGCCATCGGAGTCTGGCGGTCTGGTCCCCGACCCGGATTGGTTCCAGCGGACGCAGCACGCCAACTGGTCGCCCACCGACGCGGCCAATCTGGCGATCGGGCAGGGGTTCTTTCTCGCAACACCGCTCCAGTTGGCCGCCGCCATGGCGGCGGTGGCCAACAATGGCCAGCGAATGCGGCCGCGCCTGGTGACGCAGATCGTCGCCCCCGGCGGCACAGTGGTGGCGAGCTATCCACCGACGGTGAATGGAACATTGCCGCTCACCGCCGATAACCTCTCGACGCTGCAGGTGGCGATGCTCGGTCCCACGATGGGGGCCGAGGGCTTTGCGCATGGGCTCTTCATCAACTTCCCGATTCCGGTCGCGGGCAAGACGGGGACCGCCCAAACGGCTGATGGCCTGCCCCCGCACTCGCTGTTCGCGTGCTACGCGCCCGCCAGCCTGGCCTCCGGCCCAGCCCAGACGCCGCGCATCGCCATCGGATCAGTGATCTTCCACTCCGGATTGAGCCTGACGTACGCGGCGCCAATCGCCAAGCAGATGCTCATCGACTACTTCAATCTGCCGCCGAATTCGTGATCGCACGCATGCGTGCGATCACTGATTCGTGCGATCGCCGTAGAATGATACTATTCCCGCGGAGGCCACGCCGGTGGCCTTCGTAGCCGGAGGCTTGTAGGGGCGTCCGGTGGACGCCCGGCCCGGTGGACGCCCGTCGCGTCTTCAGGCGCCCGGAAACTGCCACGATTCACCACGATTTGGTATGACATATGGCGACACGCGTTGGCATTGGGTACGACGTGCACGCGTTCGCCGAACCGGCGGCGGGGCGCCCGCTCATCATCGGCGGGGTCACGATCCCGCATGACCGCGGGCTGGCGGGGCATTCGGACGCCGATGTGTTACTGCACGCCCTGGTGGACGCGCTGTTGGGGGCCGCCGGGCTCGGCGACATCGGCCAGCACTTCCCCTCGAGCGACCCACGCTGGCGCGACGCATCCAGCGTGACGTTCCTGGAGGCGGCGCGCGACCTGCTGGCGGCGCGCGGCTGGCGCGTGGGCAATGTGGACGCGACAGTGGTGGCGGAGCGTCCCCGGCTGACGCCGCATGTGGGAGCGATGCGGGCGCGTATCGCCGCGACGCTCGAAGTCGAGGACGAGCGCGTGAGCGTGAAGGCCAAGACGACGGACGGCCTGGGGTTCAGCGGGCGCGGCGAGGGTGTGGCGTGCTACGCCGTGGCTTTGATTGAACGCGATTGATTCGGGAACCGCGTCAATCGCACATCAGCCAGCGCTTGCCAAACTCGCGCATGCTCTCGATGACCGCTACCAGCGCCGCGCCCTTGGAGGTCAGGGTGTACTCGACCTTGGGTGGTACCTCGGCGTACATGTGACGTGTAACCACGCCCTCCGCTTCGAGGGTGCTGAGCCGCTCGGAGAGGGTCTTCGGGCTGATCCCGTGCAATGAGCGCTCCAGCTCGCTGAAGCGCTTGGTGCCCGTGGCCAGGTCGCGGATGATGAGCAGCGTCCACTTGCCGCTGACGATCTGGGCCGTACGGGCCACCGGGCAGACGTCCAGGTCCGCGGCCCGCTCCGCCGCGCTGGTACGATGTTCGTCGCTCTCCACGATCGTGGCATCCAAGGCACCGTCCGCCACGATCACCATTTCACCCGGTTCCGTCTTGATCCGCATGGTCCCGCGCTCCTCCCCGACGCCACGGCGCGGCCGGGGTGGGGTACGCCCCCATAGCGCTATGGTTCGTGTATTCAGCATACCATGATCGTCAGGTGGACGTAAAGTTGCGGCACGCAGGCACTGACCAAACGTGCGGCCATGATTGACAGCGGACGTGGGCACGGGATAGAATGACGACAGGTCGTGCTAGGCGGGGTGCTAGGGCTACCCTGAACCCGAAACGCTCTCATGCGGGGCTGAACTCCCGCCCGAGGTCTGGCGCCGCCGACCTTGATCGACTCAACGGTTATGAGGATTCGGTCCCCGCGCGGCAGATGTCCGCGAACCCCGTCAGGTCCGGGAGGAAGCAGCGGTAAGTGGGCCGCTCTGGGTGCCGCGGGATTGCCGGGTCTGAGCTTGAGAGTCGGGAGAGGTCGGAGAACGCGGATCGACGGCGGGTGCACGATCACCTTGTCGCGTGCCCCCATCACTTATTCCCACGCCCGCGGCCGGGCGCGCGCCCGCCACGTCCTTCGATGTGGCGGGCCATATTCGCCGTCATGATCTCTTTGTCATGATCCCTTGTTCCGGCCGATCTGGGGCATGCCATGGCTTCGCACTCGCTTTATCGGAAGTGGCGCTCGCAAACCTTCTCCGACCTCATCGGCCAGGAGGCGACGGTGCGCACCCTCCGGCATGCGGTGCGGGATGGGCGCGTGGCCCATGCCTATCTCTTCCGCGGACCGCGCGGAACCGGCAAGACCTCGGTAGCGCGCTTGCTGGCCAAGGCCGTCAATTGCGCGAATCCCCACGACGGTGAACCCTGCGACGAGTGCGTCTCGTGCCGGGAGATCGCCGAGGGGCGGTCGCCGGATGTCATCGAGATCGACGCGGCCTCCAACAATGGGGTGGACAATATCCGTGACCTGCGTGAGCATGTGAATGTGCTCAGCAGTGGCGGACGCTTTCGCGTGTTCATCATCGACGAAGCTCACATGCTCTCCACACAGGCGTTCAACGCGCTGCTCAAGACGCTGGAGGAGCCGCCGCCGCACATCATCTTCGTGCTGGCGACGACCGAGTCGCACAAAGTGTTGCCGACGATCGTGTCGCGCTGCCAACCGTTCGACTTCCGGCGCATCAGCCACCGCGACAGCGTGGCGCGGCTGCGGCATGTGGCCGAGGGGGAGGAGCTGACGCTGGAGCCCGCGGCGGCGGACCTGCTGGCGCGCGCGGCGCGCGGCGGTCTGCGCGACGCGCTGAGCTTGCTGGACCAGGCCATGGCGTTCTGCGGCACCGCCATTGACCTCGCGGGTGTGCGCGCGATGTTAGGGCTGGCCGACCCCGGCGCCGTGCGGGCGCTCGCGGAGTATGTGGCCGATGGCCAGGCGGCCGCGGGTCTACATCTGATCCAGGACCTCGTGGAAGCGGGGGCGGACCTGCGACAGCTCAACAGCCAGGTGGCGGAATACTGGCGGGCGCTGGTGCTCGCGCGCGCCGGCGCCGATGTGAGCCGGGTGATGGACCGCGGCGACGACGAGGCGCGCGAGATCGCCGCGCTGGCGCAACGGTTCTCGCTCGAAGAGCTGACCGCCTGCGCGCGCGTGTTTGTGGCGAACGAGACGCCAGCGCGGGGCCTGCCCGTGCCCCAGCTGGGCCTGGAGCTCTCATTCCTGGAGTGCCTGGGTATTCGGCGCCACGGTGGCGCGGTGGAGCGCGATGCGGCCAGCGCGCCCGCGCCCAGCCGCGACAGCCAGCGGATCGCCGAATCGCCGCGACCTGATGCGCCGCGGCATGTGGCCGCGCCGACGCGGCCCACCGCGACACCACCACCGCCCGCGGGCATGCCGCCAGGCATGTCGCGACCGGAGGCCCAGCCGCCAGTGGCCCAGCCAGATGAGGGCGAGATCGAAGAGCTCGATCTGGACATGTTCGAATCCGGCGCGACACGTGGCCGCGCTGGCGGGAGCCTTCGGTCCGGCGGTCAGCCACCGCCCATGCGACCAGCCAGCCCCCCGCCATCGCTTGCGCGCGATGGAGAGACGCCGCCAATCGTGGCCGAGAGCGCGCCGGCGGCGGGGCCGCCGCCGGCGCCAGCGATGCCAGGAGGCGCCGCGGCTGGTGGTGCGGCGATCGACACGACCGACGCGACCGACTGGCTGGGGCGCGCACGGAACGACTGGGTGCTCATCCGCAAGATCTGCAAGCAGAAGAGCGGGAAGATTTACGGGTTGCTGGCGGCGGCGCGACCCATCCAGCTGCGGGCGGGAGATCCGCCAGTGCTGGTGATCGCGGCCGACCACGACTTTCACCTGCGCAGTCTGCGCGAGCCCGCGAACTCCGCCGTGGTCGAATGGGCGCTCGCCCAGGTATTCGAGGCGCCCTGCCGCATGCGTGTGGTGCTGGCGGGCAGTGCCGAGGCCACGGCTGAGCAAGCGCCAACGAGAGCCACCACCCCGGACGCGAGCACCCCGCGGACGACCGCGCGCGCCACGCCTCCCGGCACAGCGCCGGCGACGACACATGGCGCGCCAGGCGCGAACAGTGCGAATGGAGCGGGGCACGGGGCGAACGGCGCGACGCCTGGTCCAGTAGCGCTCGGCGCGCACGGCGAGGGCAGCGGGCCAGGTCGCTCGTCCGCTGCGGTCGCAAAAGCGGCAACCGGCTCGGACGCGGGTGACGAGCGGCGGGGGCCAGCGGCGCGCGCGGCCGCGGAATCGCCAGCGGTGCGCGCGGCGCCAGGCGCGGCGGACGCCGCGGGGGCGACCTCGCGCGCACCCCAGCGGGCGGACACACCAGCCAGCGAGCCGGCCAGCCCACCGCGCGCCGCCGACGAGGCGCTGGAAGTGGCGGCGCGCGCCGATCCAGTGGTCCGCGAGATCCTGCGCTCGTATCCCACGGCGGTCGTCGAGGTCAGGCCCCTCGATCCTGACGAGACGGGGTGATACACTGCGCGTTTATGGAGCACTCATGCCGGCGTCCGTGGGCCAGCACGCGATGACCGTGGGAGACGAACGCGCCGCGCCGCTTCCGGTGCGGGAGCCTGGCAAGAGAAGTCGTATACGGCGGGGTATAATGGCCCCACGACACCCCACGTTCTCGTTCTATCCTCCTCGCCGCGTGGCGAGGTGCCAGAGATGACGACCACGTCGCGATCTGCCACCCGATGGCGGCCACAGTGAGAGGAGCATCCCATCCATGTCATTCAACATGAAGGCTCTCCAGCAGATGCAGGCCAAGATGTTGAAGATGCAGGAGGACTTGCAGAACACCACGTTCGAGGGCACGTCGGGCGGGGGAGCGGTGGCGGTCTCGCTGAACGGCAAGTTCGAGATCACGGCCATCAAGCTGGATCCCGAGGTGGTCGATCCCGCCGACGTGAGCATGCTCGAAGACCTCATCCTGACCGCGTGCCACGACGGCTTCGAGAAGGTCGCCGACGCCACCGCCAAGATGATGACGGCGCTCACCGGCGGCCTCAAGCTTCCACCAGGCATGGGGTTCTAGCGCCGCGACGTCGTCCTGAGACTCCTGAACGTTTCGAACTACCACCGCCGCGCGACCGCGGCCAGAGAACGCGTGATCCATGCAGACTACCGCGGCGCCAGTCATGGCGCTCATCGAGGAGCTCGCCAAGTTACCTGGGATCGGTCCCAAGACCGCCCAGCGGCTCACCTTCTTCATCCTGCGCAGTCCCACCGACCAGGCACGCCGGCTGGCCGAGGCGATCACCCGGGTGAAGGAGAGCATCATCTACTGCTCGACCTGCTTTAACATCACCGAGACCGACCCGTGCGCGATTTGCGCCAACGCGCAGCGCGACCACTCAATCATCTGCGTGGTGGAGGAGCCGCTGGACGTACTGGCGCTGGAGAAGACTGGTGTCTTTAAAGGCTCGTATCACGTGCTGCACGGAGCGCTCTCGCCGGTGGAGGGGATCGGTCCGCGCGATCTGCGGATCGACGAGCTGGTGGCACGGGTGCGCCAGGGCGGCGCGGAGGCCGAGACGCCCGTGCGCGAGGTCATCCTGGCGACCAACCCGAACTACGAGGGGGACTACACAGCGGCATACATCGCTCCGCTGCTCGCCCGGCCGGGCTTGGCCATTACGCGGCTGGCGCGTGGGCTGCCGATCGGCGGTGACCTGGAATACGCCGACGAGGGGACGCTGAGCCGCGCGCTGGAGGGGAGGGCCGAGCTGCGGTAGCATGCCCCCACTTCCGGAATGGACGGGGTCGGGCGGAATACACTCTTGACGCCTCCCCCCCAACAGGCGTACAATGGTACTGATGTTCTAGATTCCCCGACTTTCCCTTCCCACCACAGGTTGCCACCCACAGGCCTTACCCCACCATGAGCACCAACCACCTGGCAGCGCGCGATACGCGCCACCTCAGAAGCTACGTTCACCAGGCGTCCCCAGCGCGCCCCACAGTGGGGCGCGGGGCGGCGCGAGAGGAGAGAGACATGCCGGCAGATCGCGGCACAAGCAACGGAGCCACCGCCGCCGTCGCGGTTGGCGCAAGCGCCAGCGAGCGGGAGAAAGCGCTGGAGCTCACGATTTCGCAGATCGAGCGGCGCTACGGCAAGGGGTCCATCATGCGCCTGGGCGAGGCGCGGTTCCATGTGAAGGTGGACGCCATCCCCACGGGCTCGATCGCCCTGGACCTCGGGCTGGGCGTCGGGGGCATCCCTCGCGGCCGCGTCTCGGAGATCTATGGGCCGGAGAGCAGCGGCAAGACGACCCTGTGCCTCCATATCATCGCCAACGCCCAGAAGCGCGGCGGTCTGTGCGCGATCGTGGATGCCGAGCACGCGCTCGATCCGGGCTACGCGCAGCGCTGCGGCGTGAGCACCGATGACCTCCTCGTCTCGCAGCCCGATACCGGCGAACAGGCGCTCGAGATCGTCGAGATGCTGGTGCGCAGCGGCGCGGTGGACGTGGTGGTGGTGGACTCGGTGGCGGCGCTGGTGCCGCGGGCGGAGATCGAGGGCGAGATGGGCGATGCCCATGTCGGCCTCCAGGCGCGCCTGATGAGCCAGGCGCTGCGCAAGCTGACGGGCGCCATCAACAACTCGAAGACCGCGGTGGTCTTTACCAACCAGCTGCGCGAGAAGGTAGGCGTGATGTTCGGCAGCCCGGAGACCACACCGGGCGGACGCGCGCTCAAGTTCTACGCCTCGATCCGGCTCGACATCCGCCGCATCGACTCAATCAAGATCGGCACTGAGGTGGTCGGCAGCCGGGCGCGGGTCAAGGTGGTCAAGAACAAGGTGGCGCCGCCATTTCGTGTGGTCGAGTTCGACATCATGTTCAATGAGGGCATCTCGCGCGAGGGCGGCCTGATCGACATCGGGCTGGAGATGGGCATCGTTAAGAAGAGCGGGACATGGTTCCAGGCGGGCGAGACGCGGCTGGGCCAGGGCCGCGAGAACGCCAAGGAGTTCCTGCGTCAGAACCCCGATATCGCCGAATCGATCGAGAGCCAGATCCGCACCAGTGTGGCGGCGGCGGCCGTGGTCCCGGGCGACGAGGACGAGGATCTGGAGATGCCCGAGGCGGGGGGGTAATCTGGGGGCCTCACCCCAGCCCGCTGGCCCTGGGGGCGGCGCGATCGCGCCGCCCCATTTTCGTGCTCCTCGCGCTCCAGCGGGGACGCGCATGGATGGACGTGCCCGGATCGGGTGGCCTCCGTGGGCGTCCGTCGGCGCCCCGCGCCCTCCCGGTCACCGACCCCGCCACGCCGCCCGGCGGATTCGCCGCGTCACTTCAGGGCGCCTCCTCGCCGCACCACCACGCCCGCCCTTGGTCGCTACGCCCATCGCGCGTGTGCCGGGCCGGGGTCGCCAGGGCCAGCTTCACCGCGCGCCCAGCGGATTCGCCGCGTCACTTCAGGGCGCCTCCTCGCCGCACCACCCCGGCCGCCCTCCGTCTGGACGCTCCTGCGCGCACAGTGAATGGCGCCACTGCCCGGTCCCTCGCACGCTTGACGGCGCGGCGGCGGTGCGTTACGATCCGGCTACGGTCGGGCTCCCTGGGAAGGTGCCCAGGAACTCGGACGGGGCCGTGAGTCGCGTGGCCGAGTCGATCATATGACCGTGTTGGCGAGGAGTGTGCCGTGAATCAGCAGCGCAACACGGGAAGTGGCTTCGGCCAGGTAATTGTCACGGCGGTTCTGGTGGCTTTGGCCTTCCTGGTGGGCTGGTTCGGCAACGCCTATACCAACCAGATCAACGCGGTTCCAGCCAACGACAAGTACGCGGCGGACATCATCCAGTCGTACCGCGCGATCGTGGACCAGTATGTCGATACGACGGCGATCAACCGGAAACAGATGGCGTATGACGCCATCACAGCGATGGTCAACACGCTGGGCGACACCGGCCACAGCCGCTTCGAGACGCCGGAGGAAGTGCGGCAGGAGAACAATTCGCTGCGCAACGCGCCGACGGTGGGCCTTGGCATCCTTTTGAGCGGCGGCGGGAATCAGCCGCTGCGGATCGATGAGGTCTTCCCTGACTCCGCGGCCGCTGGGGTCCTCAAGCCGGGCGATATCATCACCGCGGTCAATGGCAAAGACATCAAGGGCATGACCATCGAGCAGGTGCGCCCCCTGATCGTCGGCGCACAGGGCACGCAGGTGACGTTGACCATTCAGCGCCGCGGCGTGGCCAAGCCGCTCATGTTCACCCTGACACGCAAGCCGTTCACGGTGCCGTTGGTGTCCACCTATATCATTCCGGGCGCGAACCTCGCCGACATCCAGCTCACGCAGTTCGGCGAGGATCCCAACAACGCGGGCGACAGCACGGACGCCGAGCTGCGTACCGCGCTCCAACAGGCCCAATCGCAGCACGTCAAAGGGATCATCCTCGATTTGCGCGACAATGGCGGCGGCTATCTGGACCAGGCGATCAAGGTGTCGAGTGAGTTTGTCGCTCCCGGCGCTGGCCACACGGTATACATCGAGGTCACGCGCACGTCGCGCACGCCGCAGCCAGTGCAGGCTGGTGGCCTGGCCACCAGCCTGCCCTTGGTGATCCTGGTTAACGGCGACACGGCCAGCGCCTCGGAGATTACCACCGCCGCGATCACGTACAATCGGCCGAACGTGCATGTGGTCGGAACGCATACATTCGGCACGGATACGATCCTCGAGCCGATTCCGCTCTCCGACGGCTCGGTGCTGCTGCTCGGGACGATGGGCTGGCTGACGCCATCGGGTCAGAATGTGCGCGCCACGGGGATCATCCCCGATCAGGTCGTCGCCCTGCCCGACAACGCGGTGGAGATCACGCCGCTCGTGGCCCAGGAGGAACATCTGACGGGGGCGCAGGTGGCCTCGGGCGAGGATCCGCAGCTAAGCCAGGCGATCAAGGACCTGGCGGGGTAGGCCGCCTGTCCCGCTGTGGTATACTGCACGATGGTGTGCGCCCCTCCGGGTGCGCACCGACACGTCGCGGGAGCGCAAATGCCTGGACTCGTCTGGCGCGCCAGATGCGTGGCACGTTCCGCCATGGCTTTCCATCACTGGGGCAACTTCCACCGAGGCCGCCCTTTCAACACGATAAGGTGACCGTCTCGCTATGCCGCTCGAACTCATTGGCCAGCATGCCGCCGCGCGGGGCCCGGCCGGCTCCGCTGACGCCACCCACACGCTCGTGACGCGCGCCGATCTGCGCAATGTCGCCATCATCGCCCACGTCGACCATGGCAAAACGACGCTGGTGGATGGTCTGCTCAAGCAGAGCAAGATCTTCCGCGAAAACCAGCAGGTCGGCGAGCTCATCATGGACTCGAACGAGCTGGAGCGCGAGCGCGGCATCACGATCCTCGCCAAGAATACGGCCATCACCTATCAGGGCGTGAAGATCAACATCATCGACACGCCGGGGCACGCCGACTTCGGCGGCGAGGTGGAGCGCGTGCTGAACATGGCGGATGGCTGCCTGCTGCTGGTGGACGCCGCCGAGGGGCCGATGCCGCAGACGCGGTTCGTCCTGCAAAAGGCCTTCGCGCTGGGCCTGCGGCCGATCGTGGTCATCAACAAGATCGACCGGCGCGACGCGCGGCCCGCCGAGGTGCTGAGCGAGACGCAGGACCTCTTCCTGGAGCTAGCCACGCGCGATGAGCAACTCGACTTCCCGGTGCTCTACGCGATTGCGCGCGAGGGCATCGCGCGTCTGCGTCCCGACGATACGAATATGGACTTGGCGCCGCTCTTCGAGACGATCCTCGATTTCGTGCCGCCACCGGTCGCGGACCCTGAGGGGTCGCTCCAGATGCTGGTAACGGCGCTGGACTACGACGACTATAAGGGGAAGTACGCCATCGGGCGCATCACTCGCGGGCGGGTGTGGCCCGGTATGCCCGTGGCGCGGATCGATCGGCACGGGGACCTGACGCGCCAGCGTGTCACGCTGGTCTTCACCTATCTCGGGCTCGGGCGGCTCGAGGTACCGGAGGCCGCGGCGGGCGATATCGTCGCGCTCACGGGCATCGCCGACGCGAACATCAGCGACACCATCGCCGACGGGGAGGCGCCGGAGGCGCTGCCAGGCATCGCCATTGACGAGCCGACGCTGAAGATGACGTTCGGCGTGAACACCGGCCCGTTCGCGGGCCGCGAGGGCAAGTTCAGCACGTCGCGCCAATTGCGGGGGCGCCTCTATCGCGAGCTCGAGACGAACGTGAGTCTGCGCGTGGAAGATGGCTCCTCCGCCGACGAGTTTGTGGTCTCGGGCCGGGGCGAGCTGCACCTGGCGGTGCTGATCGAGACGATGCGGCGCGAGGGCTACGAGCTGCAGGTCTCGCGGCCAGAGGTCATCACGCGCACGGATCAGGGCCATGTGGTTGAGCCGGTAGAAAAGCTGATCATCGACACGCGTGAAGCGTATATCGGCCCAATCAGTGAGAATCTGGCCGGCCGGAAGGCGCGCCTGACCAACATGATCCATGATGGGCACGGCAACGTGCGCCTGGAATACGAGATCCCGACGCGGGGGCTGATCGGCTTCCGCAACGCGTTCCTGACCTTGACGCAGGGCAACGGCGCGGCCAACAGCCTGCTGTTGGGCTACGAGCCGTGGTGCGGGCCGATCGGCACGGCGCGCATGGGGGCGCTGATCGCGTCGGAGACGGGCGTGGCCGTCACCTACGGGCTGAACAACGCGCAGGAGCGCGGCCAGACGTTCATTGAGCCGCAGACGCAGGTCTACGAGGGCATGATCGTGGGGCTGCACCAGCGGCCGGCCGACCTGATGGTGAATGTCTGCAAAGAGAAGAAGCAGACGAACATTCGCTCGTCGACGTCGGACATCGCCGTGCGGCTGACGCCGGCGGTGAAGCTGAGCCTGGAGCAATCGCTGGACTTCATCAACGCGGATGAGCTGGTGGAGGTGACGCCGAGTACGATCCGGCTGCGCAAGCGCCTGCTCACGCAGAATGAGCGGGCACGGGCGAGAGATATCTAGGCCCAGCCCCCGTCCTCCGATTCACCAGCCGCGTCTTCCGCCTCGGCCTCCGCGATCAAACGGTGAAGGAACTCGCGGGACCGCGGGGAGCTGACGAGCGCATCCCACTCTCGTTGCTCGAGCTCCGCTTCGATGTTGTCGGCGATTCGTCGCTGCGTCTCTTCTGGCAGCTGTTCGCCCTCGTGTGCTCAGCGTATCACGCTCCACCATGCTCCTCGCCCCCCTCGTTCGCCCCCCCATCCCCGAGTGCCGCGCGCAGTGCGCTCGCCGCCTCCGGGGAAAGCCTCCCCCGTGCCAGCGGAATTGCCAACCGCGCCAGGTCGCGGTACGCCGCCAGCAGCGCCGCCGGGTCGATCGCCGTATCACCTCGATTGGCGTCACCTCGATTGGCGTCACCGCTTGACCCTTCATCGGGGCTTTCGGCATCGCCGCGCTCCGCCATCGCCCGCGCCGCCCACGTCGTCAGCCAGCGCATGTGCGTCGCCAGCGTGCCGGCGTCGCCGCGCGCCACCGGACCCGTCAGCGCCCGCGACGGGCCCACCCGCGCCACGCTCTCCACACTCGCGCGCACCAGCGGCAGCAACGCGTCGCGCGCCGTGTCGGACGCGACCCCGAAGCTCTCCCAAAGCGCGATGGCCGCTCCCAACAATGCCACCACATAATTGGATGCCAGCACCGCGGCGATGTGGTAGGGCACCCGGTCGGCGGTGCCGATCCGGATTGGATAGCCGCCCAGCAACCGCACGATCCCCTCCAGCTTCACAGCCAGCGCCTCCTCCGCGGCTTCCAGGGCCCAGGCACAGCCGGCCAGCCGCGCCAGCGCCGCCCCCGCGCCGGGTATGCCAGCGACCTCGGGGACGGCATCCGTGCCCACCAATACCGGCTCGGCGGAAAACGTCATCAGCGGATGGAGCGCCGCCACCCGCGCCCCACACGCCGCCGCGCGCGCCAGCGCATCCACCCCGCGCGCGCCGCTCAGATGGAGCACGATCTGCCCCGCCTGCCAGGGGAGCGCGGCATCCAGCATAGCAATCGCGTCATCTGGGACGGCCAGCCAGACGATCCCGACGGCGGCGATGGCCGCGGCGGGATCGGGTTGATACACACAGCCTGGCAGACTCGCCGCCAGCGGCTCCGCCCGCCCGGGACCGCGCGAGGTGATGACGGCCACACGCGCGCCACGGGCGGCCAACGCGCGGGCGAGCGTACCGCCCACCGCCCCCGCGCCCACGAAGCCCATGGCATCGCCCACGGCGTCCGTCAGGCCCACGGCGTCCGTCCCCGTGCTTCCAGACGCGTCCATGCCCACACGGCGGCGTGAAGATGGCGGTAAGTCTGGCATAGACGGGCCGGCGCTAGTCGAGGTAATCTTTGAGCAAACGGCTCGATTGCGGGTGGCGCAGCTTGCGGATGGCGCGTTCTTCGATCTGCCGCACCCGCTCGCGGGTCACGTGCAGCTTCTTGCCCACCTCTTCGAGCGTATGATCCCGATCGTCGATCAGCCCAAAGCGCAGCTCGATCACTTCGCGCTCGCGCTGGGTCAGGTTGCTCAGCGCGCGCCGGACCTCCTCGCGCAGCATGGCACGATCCGTCGAATCCACCGGCCCGCGCGTGTTAGTGTCCTCGATTACGTCGGCCAGCGTGTTCTCCTCTTCGTCGGAGAGCGGCGCATCGAGCGAGAACACTTTCTCCGCCCAGATGAGCAGTTCGCTGACGCGCTCGGCGGGCATGTTGAGTGCCGTCCCAATTTCCTCAGGCGTGGGCTCGCGCTCGAACTCTTGATACAACTGGCGCGTCGTCCGATTGACCCGCATGACCTCCTCCATGATGTACACGGGGAGGCGGACGGCGCGCGTGCCCTCGAGGATCGACCGCGTAATGGCCTGCTTGATCCACCAGGTGGCATACGTGGAGAAGCGGAACCCCTTGGTCGGGTCGAACTTCGTGACCGCCCGGATCAGGCCGATATTGCCCTCGCCAATCAAATCTTCCAGCGAGAGCCCCTGGCCGACGTACCGCTTGGCGATGCTGACTACCAGTCGCAAATTGGCCACGATCAGCGAGTTGCGCGCATCGCGATCGCCGCGCTCGATGCGCTCCGCCAGGTCGAGCTCGCGCTGCGCTGAGAGGAGGGGGATGCGCGCGATTTCACGCAAGTAAAGGCGCAGGCTATCGCTCTCGCTGGAGGAGCCCATCGGGAGATCGGTTTCGATGTCGTAGCCTGACGTCTGAGGATCCATGCTCATTGGGGTACGTCATCCCTCTCTGAGAGATCGCGCGCGCAGTATAGCACCCACGCGGTGGCGCCGCAAGAGGACCAGGCCCGCCCGCACGGGGGTCGCCCGGGACACTTGATCATACGATCACGGAGCCTACAAGGGTCGTCTACGAGGGGATTGGGCCATTCGATCCATACAGACCGGTCCGCTTACCGATTTCCCGGTACGCTGGCTCAGCGTGCGTCCGTGGCTCGCCGCCCCGTGGCGAGGCCCAGGGACCCGAGCAATTCGCCCACCGCCGCGACGCACCCCGTCAGGTACACATCCCGGTCGCCCGCGATGATCGCCCCCGCCTCGCCGATCAACTGGCCGATCGCCGCCGGATCGGGCGACGCGCCGGCGTGCTTCAGGCGCACCTGGCGCGCATAGACGCCGGCCAGCGCATCCTCCGACGTGGGCGCCACCCACCACGCGGCGAATCCCAGGATCGCGCCGGCCAGCCGATGCGCTGGCCGGTGGTAGAATGCCGCCAGCCGCGCGGCAATCCGCTTGACGAGCGCACGATCAGCGCAGGCCGCCGCGAAGCCGTCGGCAAGACTCGGCTCCGCGGCGTGCAGCGCCGGCTCGAAGGCCATCTCGACGATGTTGTGCGCCTTCCACGGACCATCCACCGGCGGCAGTCCACAGGCCGCCGCCACCGCTGGAGCCAGCGGCCGTCCGCGCTGGAATGCGTAGCCCTTCTCCGCCAGCGGCGCGCCACCATAGCACTCGTCACTGTACCAATCGAAACCGTGTGGGTCACTGCCGTGCGTGATCACACCCGTGACGAATGCCGCGAACTCCCGATCGTCCCCATGACCGCGCGCGAATGCCAGCAGCTCAGCACCACGCTGGTGCGACTCCCCATGCGTGAGCGGTGCCCCGAAGAGCATGTCGGGCCACACGGCCCCAATGCGGTGGGCGTCAGTCACCTCGGACACCACACGTTCGAGCAGCCAGAGATGCGCGATGGGAAACATGCCAGAGGTCCTTCAGCGCGTAGAGTTGTGGCCATGCCATGGCCAGTGCGTGCCTGGCCGGCGCGTGGGTTAGCGTCCCGCGCAGTGTAGCCCAGCGGGAATCGACCGTCAAGTTTGCGGGACTCCCCATATTCGGCGTTTGTCCGATCCAGCCACCTCACAGACAACGCTCCTTCCAACGCGGAAATCCAAGGCGAAATCGGCGCCGGCCGTCCGGCCTCGAGGCACGGATTCTCCCGCAAATGGCCCTATGGTTGAGCCGCCGCTGGCCGCTTCCAGGCACTTTTCAGGCCCA
>JANWHL010000297.1 GCA_025450405.1 Ktedonobacterales bacterium | reverse complement strand
ACGGCGGATTGGTGGGGGTGGAGGGCACGCCGGGCGAGGGATCGACCTTCTGGTTCACACTGCCCCTCGCTGGCCCCTCAGCATAGCGGCCCAAGCGTTGGCGCATGGCTCACGACGACTCACGACGACTCACGACGGCTTGAGATGGCTTGAGACGGCGAGGAGCCGCGTGTTAGAATCACATGTTGGGCCAGGCGGCCAACGCCCACGGGCGTCGCGAAGCCCAGGGCTGACGGCCAGGACCGGCCGCAACGTGGTGCGGCGGCGACGTGGTTGGGTGCTGGCGGACACACGGCGGGAGCGCGAGGCGCGTGGAGGAGCGAGGCAACAGGGATGGCGAAACACGAGAAGCGCGGCACGGGATCGCGCCGGGAGCGACAACCGGGAGCACACCAGGCACGCGACTCTCGTGGCAATGCGCGCCGGGGCGACACGCGCCGGGGTACTGAACTGCCCGCGCTCGACCAGGCGGGACAGGACGCCGTCGCGGCGCTGCTGGACGGTGTCGGCGCGCTGGCTGAGCACCTGCGCGCCGCCGCGCCCGCCGGACGCGAGCAGGTGGTCGCCGCGCTGGAACCAGTGGTGGCGTCGCCAGTCGCGGTCCAGCTCGGCTATGCCGATGGCCTGGGGACGGTGCGCGGTCCCCTGGCGACCGCCGCCGCCGAGGTAGCCAACGCGCTGGGCGAGCTGGCGCCGGATCGCGATGTGGCTCACATGGCTCGGCGCGCGCGCCACCGGCTGCGGTCCCGCGACGCCGTGCCAACGCTCGCGCTCGCTCCCCAGGTGGTGCCTATCGGGAGTGCCACCGCGGAAACGCGGGCCGCGCCCGCGCGCGAAGCGATGCCAGCGCGCCCGCCCGCCGTGCCGGCGCCCGCGCCCAAGCTGGTGGAGGCCCACGCCTCGCGTACACGTGAAACCGGCGAGGTGTCGCTCGTGCTCGCCTGGCAGGAGGGTGAGGAACCCGCATATGTTCGTGGCTGCGTGATTGACCTGAACTTTTGGGAGGCGGGGGTCAAGGGCTTCGCCTTAACCGAGCCGCGGCGACGCACCCGCTTCCTCGAAGACGCCACCACCACGATCCACCGGGAACATCCCGAGGCTGAGCTAGTGGCCATCACCTGGGCGACGGCGCGGCGCCTGCTGCTCGCCGCCCTCGATGTGAACGCCTGGCGTGGGATCGAATCCGCGGCGGACTATCGCCGGCATCAGGGGCTCGTCAGCGCGCGGCTGCTCGACATCCCCGACGATGAAGACGCGCGGGCGGCGGTGGCGGCGGAGGATGCGAGCGCGGCGCGCGCGGGCGACCGGGCATTCTTCACGCCAGACCTCGATCCCGATGAGGTGGTCGGGAACTGGCTGGGCGCCTGGACGTTCGGCGATTATGGGGCGGCGTACGACCTGTTGGCGGACGACCACCCCACCCGCCGCGCCCAGACACGCGACGAGTACATCGCCCAGCGCCGCCAGTGGGCCGACGAGGCGCGGCCGGCCAGTATGCGGCTGACGCTGGTGCGCGAGCAGGCCCAGCGGGCGAGCGCGCTCTGGCTGCCGGGGGCCACGGGTGGTGTGGCGCCGGGGGGGCGGCGCGAGATCGAGGCCTTCTGGTCGATCACGCTGCGGGAGTCGCCTCTGGGGGGCGCGATGGAGGAGCTGCCGATGGCGTCCATCTCCAGTGCCGTGACCGGACGGCACTGGTACTGGACCGGACACACGCTGGAACGTGATCGGAGCGGCGCGTGGCGGATCGCGCGCGATCGCGATGAGAGCGCGGCCAGCCAGGCCCTCACCCCTGAGGAGCTGCAGAAACGCATCGATGAGGCGCGCGCCTCCGCCGAGCGCGCCGCCGAGATTCCCGCCAACGCGCCCGAGGACGTCGTGGAGGATCGGTTGCGCCAGGCGGTCGGCTCCCTGGCGTCCGCGCTCCACTATGATGACGCGCTGCTCGCGAAGCTGCCGCTGGACGAGACGATTTATCGCGCGGCATTTGGCGATGCCATGGCGGTCGGCAATCCCGAGCGCGCCGCCGCGCTGCTGGAGCGAATGCGTGGCCGTTTCCCGGGGCAGGCGCGACTGGCGTTTGATCTCGGTGCCGCGTACTTCATGGTGGCACGCCAGATGGGCCATCAGGGCAACCATCTGGCCGAGCGCACCTGGCTGGAGCGCGCGGTGGGGGCGATGACGGAGGCGGTGGAGGAAGAGCGCACACCGGATCATCTCCAGGCGCTGGCAGAGGTGCTGGTTCAGCAGGGGCATTTCACTCAGGCGGTGACGCGTCTGCGCGAGGCGCTGGAGCTGGATCCCGGCCGCGCCGCCACCCACGCGGAGCTGGCCGACGTGCTGATTCACGAGGTGGGCGGGGAGAATCTCGACGACACTGAGGTGCCAGCTGGGACCGCGTCCACCGGTGGGGGGCCGGGCACAGCCACCACAGCGGAACGTGAGGCGCGGGTGCGCGAGGCCGCGAGCGGGGCGCTGGCGGAGCTGCGGGAGGCGGCGCGCCTGGACAACAACCTCCCCGGTCTCTACACGCGCATTGGAGCGGTCTACGAGGTGCTGCACCAGCACGACGACGCGCGCATCGCGTTCGAGGAGGCGGTGCGGCGCGACCCCACCAACGCGGAAGCGCACTACGCGCTCGGCACGCAGTATCTCCACGTCAGAGCGATTGCCCAGGCGCTGCCGCATCTAGAGGAGGCGGCACGCATCGCGCCGCTGGCTGTGCCGATCCGGCTGAGCCTCGCCGGCGCCTATGCCGCGCTCGAACGGTGGCGCGAGGCCGAGCGCGAGCTGGATGGTGTGGATGACCTGCAGCCCGGGCTGCCGCAGGTGTCGGAGCTGCGCGCACTGGTCGCGCGGTTGAAAAAGCGGGGGTAGAACTACCTCTCCCCGCGTCCCTCTCCAACGCGAAGAGGGGGCCAGAGGAACTAACCGCCGAGGACGCGGAGGACGCGGAGAGAACGCGGGGAGAACGCGGAGAGGATCTTGGCTGGCGAGCGGGGTGGTGCGGCAAGGAGGCGCCCTGAAGGACGCGGCGAATCACCGCCCGGTGAGCGTGGCGGTTGGGGGAGCGGGCGCCCCAGACGAGCAACTTGGCCAGGGGTGGGTGGCGTGGTGGGGGGAGGATGCGGAATTGGGATTCCGCGGGTACGTGCCATGGCGGCGGGCCGCCAGCGAGACGCGTGAAAATGGGCGCGACCACGGGCGAGCGCGCGAGTATGGCGGGGATGCGGAATTGAAGTTCCGCGTGTACTCATGCTGCCGGTGTGGGGGGTGGTGGGGGCGGCGAGCTATTTTCGAGGGAATGCCGCCTGGCGCGGGAGGACGCGCGCTGGGGTGCGGGGCCAGACGGGCGGCGGCGGGCCGGAACCGTGCGCCCTTACAACGTGGGAAGGCGAGCCGGGTGGGCGCTCAGAAGCCGCCATCGGCACCGCAGGCGGCGGCGCCCCCGCCAAGTCCGCCGAAACCGCCACTGTACGCGCTCCCGCGCGCGCCCGTGCTGGACGGGCCCCGGTGGTGATGCCGATCAGGTGCCAGCCAGGGTGAGTAGGCGGCGGAAGATCGCGCCGACTTCATCGTCGGTCAGGGCGTCGGCGGCGTCGCCGATAGTGATCTCGGTGGCGGACCAGCCGGGCACGTCGGTCGGGGTGAAATGGTGTAGCAGGGCGATGCGCTCGTCCTGGGCGATGGTGGTAGCCGCCACGAGGAGGCGGAGCGGATCGCCGCGCAGATAGAGGTGAAACATATTGGTGTGGGGCGGGTTGGGTTTGATGACGAGATTGGGGATGTCGGCGAGGACGTGGGCGATCGCGACCGCTCGCGCGTGGTAGGCGGCCATGCGGTCGAGCCGGAAGCGGAGGGCCTGGCGGGCGGACAGGACGTATGGGGCGAGGTGGATGAGGGTGCCGCCATGGCGGAGACGCCAGGTCCGCGCCTCGGCGATGATCTCGGCTGGCCCACTGAGCGCCGCGCCGGCCAGGCCGCCGAGGCCCTTATAAAAGGACACGTAGACGGTGTCGAAGAGAAGGGCGATGTCCGCGTAGGGGCGACCGTAGTACGGGCCGGTCTCCCAGAGGCGGGCGCCGTCCATGTGCATGGCGATGCCGTGCTCGTGGGCCCAGGCGGTTTGGGCCACGAGGTCGTCCCAGGCGGGGAGCTGGCCACCCAGGGGGCGCTGAGGGAGCTCCAGGAGCAGGGTAGAGAGCGGCTCGGTCACCGCCTCCAGATCGGCCAGGGTGATGAGCTGGCGCGGATGCCCGACGAGCACGGACCGCAGGCCGTGCAGGATGGCGTAGGCTTTGCCCTCGGAGGTCTCGAGATGGCAGGTGGGATGGAAAGCGACGGTTGGCGTGCCATGACGCTCGGACCAGATGCGCAGGGCGATCTGCTGGGCCATGGTACCGCTGGGCATGAAGACGGCGTCCTCCTTGCCCAGCAGCGCGGCGACTTCGCGCTCGAAGTCCGCGATGAGGGCGCCGGTGCCGTAAAGATCCGCGCGCTCGTCCGGACCGGCCTCCTCGGCGAGCTCCGCCAGCGCAACATGGGGTCGCGCGAGGCCATGCCCTGAGAGGAAGCGGTCGCAGGTGGAGGTGGCTTCCTGGAGGGCCGCGCGCGCGGCGGCGAGGGGATCTGGTAGCGGGGTGTGAGTCGTTCGTATGGCGGCGGCTTGCGGGGGCGGCCGGTGGTAGGATGCCGTGATCCACTGACCTACCACCCGACGTGTTCCGGGTGTGGCGGGTGTGGCCGGGGCGGGCGGGGCTGGGGCGGGCGTGTACTGGCTCCGCTCCTCTGAGATGATTTCCTGGCAGAGGGCGATGCACTCGTCGCAGATGTAGACGCCGCCTGGACCCGCGATCAGGCGCTCCACCTGTTCTTGCGACTTGCCACAGAACGAGCAGCGATACGTTCCGTGCTGGTCTTTGATGCGCGCCATGGTGACGCCCTCCTCGGTTCTCGTGGGCGAGCATGTTCGATGGTTCCAGCCTACCACGGTCCGCGGCGCCGGGGCTATGCGTCACACGCCGTGAGATGGTGGTCAACCGCGGTCCGGGCCGGGCAGTGCTCGCCACGAATTGGCCAGGTTGCGCGCGGCCCCCTTGCGGGATAGAGAACATGTGTTCTATAGTGATCGACGTGTGTCGGGGTGGTCGGGTCATGTGACCGCGGGCGGCCGGATGGAAATGCTGGCGGCCAAGAGCGAGCGGAGCGGAACGGCATGTGGAATCGAAAGGCCGCGCGTTCGGACAGGGCGGGCGGCCGCGAGGAATGCGTTGAAAATGTCGGCGACTACGGCGGGCGGTGTGGTCTGGCGAGGATGCGGAATCGAAGTTCCGCGGGTCAGTGCGGTGCCGCGGCGCCGTCAGTGGTGCGGTTGAAAATGACGGCGGCCACCAAGGGCGGGCGGGGTGGTGGAGCGAGGATGCGCCCTGAAGGACGCGGCGCATCCGCGCCGGCGCGCGGGGTGGT
>JANWHL010000296.1 GCA_025450405.1 Ktedonobacterales bacterium | reverse complement strand
GGCGGGTCGCCATGAATGTGGGTGACGCCATGCCGGTGAGTTGGGTGGCGCCCGGTGGGGCGCACGGGCTAGGCGGGCTCCTCCGAAGCTTGCGGGGTGCCAAAGATGTTGCGCAACTGGCCACCGGTGGGGTGCGCGGGCTGCCAGGGCGAGAGGTCTGGCGTGGCGCTGTCGGGGGTGTCGCCGGCACCGGTCGGACCATCGGCCGCGGAGGCGCGGGCGGTCTTGGCCTGGGTGGATTTCGCCGCGGAAGCCTTCGCCTGGGTGGACTTCGCGGTGGTGGACGCGCGGGCCGCGAGCGAAGCGCGGGTGACCGTCGCGGGTCGGACGGTGCCGGGGCGCGCGGGGGTGCCGACTTCATCGGCGGCGGGCGGCCAGGGCACGGGGTGCAGGTAAGAGTACGGCCAGGGCTTGGAGTAGCGCCGCGCGAGGAGGAAGACGGCCGGCACCAGGAAGACGAAAACGAAGACGGCGGTCCACTGGGCCTGTTTGAGGGAGTCGATGCCGAGGAAGGGCGTGATGACGTTGTCGCGCGCGAAGAAGACGATGAACTGACTGATGGCGTACATCGCCAGGTAGGCCGCGAAGAAGTAGCCGGCGCGGACGACACGCGGCAGGATGAAGCGCAGCTGCCAGAGGATCGCGAGCATGATCAGGTTGAGGCCGATTTCGTAGAGAGCGGCCGGCTGATAGGGTATGAACTGGGCATGGAAAGCGTTGGGGTTGAGGTACATCGTCGCCCACCAGGGGATGTGGGCGTCGGGGACGAAAGCGATGCACGGCGCGTGGGCGCAGGTGTCGCCCGGCACCGTGATGGGGCCGCTGGTATAGGCGTAGCCGACGATGTCGCCGTTGACGATGTTGCCGAAACGGCCGAAGATCTGGCCCACCGCCGCGAAGAGCGCGCCGCCGTCGAGCGCGAGCCAAGGGCTGAAATTGTAGCGCGGCGCCATGATGAAGAGTGTGATCGAGCCGAGGAAGATGGCGCCAAAGAAGGCCATACCGCCGTCCCAGACCGCGATGATGTTGATTGGCTTGAGGATGAAGTTCTGCCAGAGGTCTGGCTGCTGGATGACGTAGTATAGCCGGCCCCCGATGAGGCCGCCGAGGGCGGTCCAGAGGAAGGTGGACCAGATTTGGTCGTCGTGGATGCCCAGGCGCCGGGCCCAGCGGCTCACCACGAAGAGCGCGATGGAGATGCCGACGACGTACGCGAGGCCGTACCAATGGATGGCGATCGGGCCGATGCGGAACAGAATTGGGTCGATGTTGAGGACGAAATAGCCCAGCACCGGCTCGAGGCCGGAACCGAGACTCGCGACTGTACTCATGTCGAACATGAAGATGATGACCTCCTGCGGCAGCGCGGACCGCCGCCCCCGCCGCGACGCGCCCGGATGCCGGTATGACCATCCACTCGGCCGCGCGGTGGCTCCGCGAGGGTAGCTCACGCTGGCATCGTACCGGCGTGAGCCCGTGGGCGCCTTATCTGGCGGACGCCATGTGGCGAGCCCGATGATCCAGACCAGTTTACCATGGCGCGCGCCTCGTGACCACGACCTCTCCGGGCCGCGCGCTGGTGGTCCTGTTGCTTGTACGGACTACGTGCCAGTGCTACACTTGGCCAGGGCATGACGGGGAATTCTCACGGGTCGGCCGGCGACGGGGAGCGAACGCATGGGGGAAGAGCGGGCGGCGACGAGCGCCACGACCGAGGGTGCGGGTCCACGCGTGGAGGTGGTGCCAGTTGGGGCACTGGCGGCCAACTGTTACCTTCTGATGTGCCGCGAGACGCACGAGGCCACGGTGATCGACCCGGGCGCCGAGGCCGGCCGCGTGTTGGACCTCGTGCGGGCACAATCCGCGCGGGTGACCCGGGTGATCCATACGCACGGCCACTTTGACCACATCTCGGGCACGGAGGAGTTGCTGGCGGGCCTGCCGGGGCCTGTGGCCGTGGCGGCGCATTCTGATGATCTTTACCTGTACGCGCGCGAGATGCGGGCGGCGGGCGCGCCCTATGGCTATGCTCTGCCGGACGAGATCGGCGTGCCGGACGAGGACCTGGTGGACGGCCAGGAGCTCGCCATCGGGACGCTGCGGGTCCGGGTCGTGCATACACCCGGACATACGCCCGGCGGGGTGAGTCTGGTGGTAGCGCCTTGGTGCCTCTTCAGCGGCGACACGCTCTTCCGGCGCGGCGTGGGCCGCACAGACCTGCGCGGCGGCGACGAAGACGCCCTTTACACGAGTATCGAGACGCGGTTGTATCCGCTGGAC
Source organism: Ktedonobacterales bacterium (assembly GCA_025450405.1). Classification (GTDB taxonomy): domain Bacteria; phylum Chloroflexota; class Ktedonobacteria; order Ktedonobacterales; family JADMIN01; genus JANWHL01. The sequence continues at coordinate 3,676 of JANWHL010000296.1, read as the reverse complement.
TCGGAGCTGGTGGTCTACCCCGGTCATGGGCCGCCGACGACCATTGGCGAGGAGCGGCGAATGAATCCCTTCGTGCATGGGTGATTCGGGGCGCTGGCGCGATGCGGCGGGCCCGCCGCTCGTAGAGCTGTACGGTGAACTTGGTCAGGCTGTGCGCTAAATATGCACGGGACACGGGAGAGACAAGCGCGGGACACCCGCGCGAGTGACCGGCGACTTCGTCTCGAAATGGGATGGCGTTCGCCGGGCGGATAGACGGACACGGACTATGGCCATCTGGGAGGCGAGCGGGATGAGGACGATCTGTGTGATTGGGACAGGCTATGTCGGGTTGGTGACGGGCACCTGCCTGGCGGAGCTGGGGAATCGCGTCACGTGCGTGGACGTCATCCCGGAGAAGGTCGCGCGGCTGCGCGCCGGCGACGTGCCCATCTACGAGCCGGGCCTCGAGCCCCTCATCACATCGAATATGCGGGCGGAGCGCCTGCAGTTCACGACCGACTACGCGGAGGCGCTCGCGGGCGCGGAGTTCATCTTCATCGCCGTGCAGACGCCCTCCGGGGATGACGGCGCCGGGGCCGACATGCGCTTTGTCGAGAGCGCCGCGCGCTCCATCGCGGCGGGGCTGGACCACTCGGCGATCATCGTGAACAAGAGCACGATGCCGGTGGGCGGAGGCGACCTGGTCTCGCGCATCGTCCGCGAGCACCTGCGCAATCCGAGCCTCGACGTCCCGGTGGTCTCGAATCCGGAGTTCCTGCGCGAGGGGAACGCGGTCGAGGACTTCATGCGGCCCGACCGCGTGGTGCTCGGGGCGACGGACCAGCGCGCCGCGCACGAGGTGGCCACGCTCTATCTGCCGCTGCGCGCGCCGGTGGTGAGCACGGACCTCTACACCGCCGAGATGATCAAGTACGCCTCCAACGCGTTCCTGGCGACGAAGATCTCGTTCATCAACGAAATGGCGCGCATTTGCGAGCGGCTCGGCGCGGACGTCAAGGAGGTGGCCGCTGGGATGGGCTACGACAAGCGCATCGGGCGGGCGTTCCTGAACGCGGGCCTCGGCTACGGCGGGTCGTGCTTCCCCAAGGACGTGCGGGCGCTGATCCACATGGCGGCGGAGGCGGGGCTGCACCCGCAGATGCTCGAGGCCGTGGTCGCGATCAACGCGGACCAGCGGCGCTTGGTGGTGGACAAGTTGCGCGAGGAGCTGGGCGACCTGCGCGGCAAACGCATCGCCGTGCTCGGCCTCGCGTTCAAGGACAACACGGACGACATGCGCGACGCGCCCGCGGTGGACATTATCCACTGGCTGCTCGAGGCGGGGGCGGTGGTGCGCGCCTATGACCCGGTGGCGACCGCGACCGCGCCGCGGGCGATGCCCGGCTGGCCGATTGCCTACTGTGGCGACGTCTACGCGGCGGTGGATGGGTGTGACGGCGCCGTGGTGGCGACGGAGTGGCCGGAATTCCGCCACCTGGACCTGCCCCGCCTGCACGACCTGATGGGCACGCCGGTCCTGGTGGATGGCCGCAACCTGCTCGACCCGCGCGAGATGGCGCGGCTCGGCTTCCGCTATCGGGGGATTGGACGGCCAGAGGCGGGGCGTCCGGGCGCGCGGCAAGCTGAGGACTTTGGCGACGACGTGGGACACGACCGCCACAACGCGTCGCGCGGCGGCACGGGCAACGGGACGATGGGCATCCACGCCCGGCGGAGTGGTCGCGGGCGGTCCGACGCGTCGGGTGGCGCGAGCGCGTAACCGGGAGCGCGTAGCCGGCAGAGATTGGCCCGGGGAGACCGCGGAGCATGCGGGACTCCTGGGCTATGGGCGCGGGCCCTGGCTTGACCTCAGCAGGGCGGAACGTGTATGCTCAGGGCGACTCAACCGAGCGAGTAGGCAGGTTGCTGTTGGCGCCCAGCGCGCGTCGCCGGCCCACCGCTGGCTTTGTGGTGCGTATCCCGCTATGGGCGCTCGCGCGCGGTGCTGTTGTGCGCCGCGTGGGCGTGCCCCGGAGAGGCCCCGGCCATGCTGAATTCGCCTGAACGCGTGTCTGAACGTCGTAGGCGGCGGTCCGTCCCCCCGCGCACGGTCGGCGCGCTGATCCTGGTGGGCACCCTGGCGCTAGCGCTCGCTTTCGCGCTCCAGGCGGCGCTTGGCGTCGCGCGGGCCGAGAGCCCGACCCTGACCGTGTCGTTACAGGCGTCGCAGAGCACGGGCGGCACCAGCACCTACAAGGTGATGGCGTCGGGCTTTGGCGCGAACGAGGCGATCACGGAGGCCGTGGGCGGGGGTGTGAGCATTCCGCCCACGAAGGGCACCACCAACGCGTCGGGCGGCTTTACGGGATTTTGGACGTTTGACGTCACGCGCAAGTATTGCGGGACGATCACGGCCACCACGGCGAGCGGGAGCGCCTCCGCCAGCTTCTGGGTCGCGGTGTCCACCGACGCGGCGAGCGGCACCCCGTGCTCGGACCCCAACGGCGGCGGCGGGGCGACCACGCCGGTGGCGACCGCGAGCGCCGCGCCATCAGCGACGGCCACGCCGGTGCCGACCACGGCACCACCGGTCGCGGCGCGGCAGCCCGCCGCGCCGCCGGCCTCGGGCACACCCGGCGGCGGCTCGATCTTCTCCAAGCTTGGACGCCTCCCGCTGCTCTGGATCATTGCGGGCGTCGTGGGCGTGATCCTGCTCATCGTGGTCGTCTTCTTCGTGGCCGTGGGCACGGGCGGCGGGGCGTCGGGTCAGACGCGGCGCCGGGCCGGCATGCCAGGGCAGACATCCACACGGCGGCGGGCGGTGCCTGGTGCGCCGGGTCCGCGTCCGGGGTATGGCCAGGGGTTCGGCCCGGGCAATGGGCAGATGTTTGGTCCGCCGGGGCTCTCCGCGAGCCGGATGCCACGCTATGGTCCGGGAGCCGGGCAACCACCACGTGGACCGGGGATGGGTGAGCCGCAGTGGCGGTCGGGCTCGATGGGCCGGGTGCCGGGCGGGCTGCCGCGACCTGGTGGCGGTGTGGGGCCGCGACCGGCACCGATGGATCATCGCTGGCCAGACCCGCCGCCCGTGGGGCAACGGCCGCCGGGGGCGCGGGGCTATACGCCCGGACGCCAGCCTACGGTGGGTAACCACGGAGTGGGTGGGCCGCGGCCTGGCGGACCCGACCCGCGCTGGGCGCGCAGCCAGGCGGGCGCGCGGACCCCGGGCGAGGCGGCGGGCCGCGACGGCGACAATAACAGCCGGTGGATCCGCTGACCTCACGCTGACCTTTGGTCGCGGGGGGCGCTAGACCACATCAAGTTAATCAATCGCGGCGGTTCAGGCGGTGCTAACCGGGGCGAGCGGCCACTGGCCGCGAAGTCCACCGGCGTGGACTTTTCAGCATGGGTGTTAGCCGAGACTGGCGGGACGCTCGCCAAGTGTAGCGGTGACGGTTTGTCGCTTGTCGCCGCGTAGGACGGTGATGCGCACCTGCTTGCCCGGGGCGTCGGCCTGGAGGGTGGCCGCGAGGTCCGCACTGGTGTTCACGGTCTGGTCGCCGACGGCGATGATGATGTCGGACTGCTGGAGTCCAGCCTGTTGCGCGGGGCTCTGTCCGGCAGCGTCGGGTGTGAAGCCAGTAATGAGCACGCCGTGGTCGGTTGGCAGGTTATAGGCGGCCTGAAGATCGGG
>JANWHL010000295.1 GCA_025450405.1 Ktedonobacterales bacterium | reverse complement strand
CGAGACTCCGTACGCCCAAAGCGCGTGGGGCGCTGGCATGCGGCAGTGCTGGCGGCGGCGCGGGCCACTCACGTAGGGGGAGTTCGCAGGATCGGGACCAGCCATCCGAGGGAGTCGCCAGGCCGTTCTATTCCACGGGTCGGCGGATAGACCGCCGTACGCGATCGCGGGCGATCGAGATCAGTCACGCCGCACTATACTAGTCGCGCCGCTCTATACTACTAGCGCGGGTACGCGACTACTAGCGCGGGTACGCGTGCGCCATGGTCACGCGCTATCGGCCCACGTTTGGAGTGCACACAAGCGCGAATGGTGTGCCGCGGCCCGTTTGCGCACTGGATGGAGGTCGGATCGGTGATCACCCTGGTGGACGCGCGCTTCGCGGCCTACATCGGCATCTCGGCACTGCTCATCGTGACCCCCGGGCCCGATACCGCGCTCGTCACGCGCAACGCACTCGTCGCGGGGCGGCGCGCCGCCTCCGCCACCACCACGGGCATTGGGGCGGGCAGTGTCGTCTGGGCCGTGGCTTCCGTGCTCGGAGTCGCCGTCCTGCTGGAACGCTCCGTGACCGCATTCACGATCTTTAAGTTGGCGGGCGCGGCCTACCTCTGCTTCCTCGGTGTCCGCGCCCTCCTCCCCGGGCTCCGTGTGGGCCGCCGGCTCAGTGAGCCGCATGCCGGCACCGGTGGCGAGGCCATCGCCCCGCCGGGCCGTGTGTCCGACACACCACCCGCTATCCGGCCGTCCAATATTCGGCTGCCGCGGCTGAGAGCCCGGTCCGCATTCCAGCAGGGTCTTACGAGCAACCTGCTGAATCCGAAGGCCGGCGCCATCTTTGCCACCGTTCTGCCGCAGTTCATCCAGCCCGGCGATTCTCCCATGCGCCTGGGCTTGATGCTGCTCGCCTATGAGGCGATGCTGTTCGCGTGGCTGAATCTCTACGGCGCGCTCGTCAGTCGCGCTGGGCGGAGTCGCGCTGGCGGCCGCGTGCGCGCGTGGTTAGAGCGCGCCACCGGCGCCGTTCTCATCGCGCTCGGCATTCGTCTCGCCGTTGAGCGGCGCTGACAGTGAGACTGCCGAGCGGCTCACATTCCTCAGCGGTCAGACGATGCTGGCTCGCCGGTGCCGCCATTGGGCGCGGCCGGCACATCGTTCTCGGCGGGTAGCGGCTCGACCGGACGCCCGGCCAGCACCTGGCTGATGTGATCCCAGACACTCCCGCGCGGCGATGTCGGCTGAGGGCCCCGCGCAAGGGGACGAGTGGGGTTTGGCAGCGGGCGTGTGGTCTGGGCGCCCGGCCGCGGCATCTCCGGGACTGGGCGCGTATCCGCCCACTGGTCGGCCCGCTGCGCGCGTGGCGCGGGCGGTGGCGCCCCAAACGCGTCCACCGGCTGAATGCCCGGCGCCTCCTCGTCTTCGTCATAGACCGCGGCCATTGGGTCGTGCCAGGCGGTGCCATCCGGCGCTGGTGTGGCGTCCTGCTGCCAGTCCGCGGGCGCCGCCAGACCACCCATGGCCAGCGGAACTGGCGCGGGTGGTCTGGCGGGCGGCACGGCGTCGCCCGCGGCAGCTGAGCCGCCGTCCCAGGCGATGCGTGGCAACTCGGATGCATGCACAGGTTGGCCGGTGGGCGCGGGCGCGTCATCCACGCGGCCCGCAATGGCGGGCATCTCGGCGATGGTCGGGGCCTCCGACTCCTCACCAGCCTCCTCAGCCATCTCATCACCGTCGGTCGCGAGGTCCGCCAGCGTCTCATCGGTGGGCCAGTCGCGCGACGCATCGCGATCCCAGGTCGCCACCTGTCCCGAACTCCACGCTTGCTCGGTGGAGTCCGCCTCCCGCCTGGTGGCCATTTCACCGCGGGTGGCGCGATCGAGCCGGCTCGACCGCGTAGCGTCGGCCATGATGAAGACAGGATCCTCCGCCGGGGCGCGGCTCACGCCCGTGCGGTCGATCAGGGCGCCGACCACCGCGGCCACGCCGCCCAGCGGCCCCACCCGAAAGAGTGACGAGCCCACCTCGCCGATCTCGCGCTCGGCCGCGATCGCGGCGGCGCGGGCGCCCGCCTCGGCGTCGCCCAGCAGGTGCCCCACGCCGTCGAGGATTCCCACGAGCAGCTCATCGGCGATGATCGTGATGGCCACCGCGTACCCGAGGCCGAACGCGAGCCCCGCCGCCACCAATTGTGCCATGCCGTCCGGCGGAAAGCGCCGCAGCACCACCATGTCGGCGATTTCCACCGCCACCGCCGTCAGCAGCGCGACGATGGCCCCGGCGCGCAACGCCCGCACCCAGCACAGCATGAGGACACCCGCGATGTGCCGCATCACGCGGCTCACCGCCAGGATGTTGGGATGCGCCACTGGCCCGCCCCCCTCCGTCAGCATGTGTGGTCGGTTCGTTTCATTGTATCACGAGTGAGCGGTATCGCCGGTATCTTACCCCCCGCATGGGTGACGCGTCTGTCGATTGAACTGGGCCGATGGACCCGATTCGAGTCCAGTCGGCAGGGGCCTCCCGTGGTCTGCTTGCCCTCTGCCCCCACGACCCACCTTGGAGCTCAGGATGACGCGCGGACCTTCAATTCCGCCTCCTCGCCCCACCACCCCACCCGCCCGTGGTCGCCGGCTTGTTCACCCGTCTCATTGGCGATGCGTGCCGCCATGGCATGTCCTGGTGAGAGCGGCACGTACTCGCGATAGGGCGCTACGCGATCAGCCGGCGCGCGCCCGCGCGGGCGCGCGTGAACGCGGCGAGCACATCGCCGCGCACCGCCGCGATCACCTCGGGCTCCCGCTGATCCCACTCCGCCAGCCGGCGCTCCAGGGCGCGCAGTGCAGGATAGGCTGACGCGAGGCGCTCGGGATCGGGCCGCGGCGTGCTCGGCAACACGGCGAGGAGGATCGCGAGCGGTCCGGGCCGTGAAGCATCCGCGGCGGGCGCGCGGCCAACATGGTAATAGCCAAGTGCCACCAAGCGTTGGCGATCCGATTCCAGCAGCGCGCGCCCTGGATGCGGATGCATCAGCACGAGCGGATAGACCAGATCACCAGCGGTGGTGGACGCACCGACCCCGCGCCGCACAAGTGGATGGAGCAGGTGGCGAGCGAATTCGTCTCCCTCGGGCAGGGGCCGCACCAGTCGGACGGCCAGCACGTGCACGGCGGCGCCAGGCGTTGGCAGCGTATGCGGCTCCAGCTCCAGGACATCGCGGTCCGCCAGATCCAGAAGCGTCGCGGCGACCGCACGCCAGGCCACCGCATCGGCCCGCACGGTCTGCCGCCCCAGCGGCGGGTGGAAGCCGTCGCGTCCGGTGGTGGCGGGACCAAAACGCCCGGCGAAGAGGTGAAAGAGATCGAGATCCGTCGGGGTCGCGGTGCCTTTGTACTCCGCCCGCATTCGCGTCAGTGCGCGCCAGCGGCGCTCAGCCTGCAACAGCACGGCCAGCACAGCCACGACGGTGATGGCGCCAAGCGCGGGCCACGCGACACCGCCCCACCCGGCGGCGCTGGCGGCGAAGCCAATGATCAGGATCACGCCGAGCCCCACCAGGCCCACGGCGAGGCCGGCGACGGGCAACAGCCAGGCACGGCTGTCGGGCGCGGCGCTGGCGAGCGCCCCGAGCGGTGCCGCGCGCGTGGTTGGGTCATCCGTGGTTGGGTCATCCGTGGGAGGGTCATCCGTGGTTGGGGCGCGTGTGCCCACTTCGCCCGCCGGCACGTCGCCCGTGGATGGCGGCTCCAATCGCCAGGCCAGTCGCCCGTCGGCCGCGGGGATTGCGCGAATTGCCGGATCCTCCGTATTGCCCGTAGCGCCTGGAGCGCCGCCGTCGGCTTCGTCCAGGGTCGCGGATGGCGCCACACGTGGGTCCGCCCCGCACACCGGGCAGCGGACCGTGTCGGCGGGGATCGGCGAGAGGCATCCTGGACACCACAGGCTTCCGGCGGCCATCGCCAGCGCTCCTTCCTCGGCTGGCATCCGCCCTCAATCCTGGCGAGGTGGGCCAGCGAGCCTCCTAGTCTTCGCCGCCCTTGCCTGGTGCGGGCGGCATACCCACCCCACCACCGCGCCGGTACATATCCAGCCAGGCGGCCAGTGCCAGCAGCTCCTCCGCGGGCACATCTGGCAGGCGCTTCTTGATCTTCTCGACGCTCTCGATCAGCGTATCCACCTCGGTCTGCCGGATCGCGCCCTCCAGCTTGGCTACGCTCAGCTTGGCCGGATAGCTGGAGCCGCGCCAGAAGATGCGCTCGACGAACAGCCCGCTGGGTTCCAGCAGCTCATTGGCGGCCTGCGCGATGGTCAGCGACGCCTCCTCACGTGCGCTCGCCGGCCCAAGCGATTCCGCGGTATACGTGTTGACGATCTGGCGCGCCATCACAATCACCGATTCTTCCACCAGCGATTGGCGGGCCTTCTCGTCGGCCAGCACCATCGCGCGGATGCGCTCGGGGATGTGGCCGCGCACGTTGGGGCTGATGCGCCAGGTGACTTCGAGATTGGTGCGAATGGGCTGACTGTCGGCGGTGCGGATCTGCGGCACCTCAATCGGATGCAGGTGTGGCCCCATGTCAATGGTACCCGCGATACGGTCGTATCCCGGCATGATAAAGACATAGCCCGGCCCGTCCACCCGATCGAGACGCGCCAGCCGAAAGACGAGGGCGCGGTCGGGATCGTCCACTGGGCGCATCGTGATGAACCACAGGAGGATGCTGAAGAGGAAGATTAACACGGCGAGCAGGAGGGCAAACCCCAGCGTTTGAAACTTAACCGGCCTGAAGAAGAAGATCGCCGCGCCGACACAGGCCGCGACAAAGACGAGTATTTGATACGTCCGCACGTGAGCTCCCCCTTCCGCCGGGCACACGCCCCCAGCCCGGTTCCGCACCCCGCGTGCCAACCGGAAGGGAAGATCGCGGATGTGGTACTGTCTTGGGGTGGCGTGGCGGAATCTGGGCGCGCGGGTGGCCAGCATCGCCCGTCATTGGTCATCCCAGTCGTCATCATAGCGCGCCGCCGCCGCCAGCGCCACGGGCATACGTTCCGCCAGATTTTCCGCAACGCTCCACCACGCGGCCAGGCGCTCGGGAGCCGTGTGGAATCCGCGCCGCGACCGAGCGAAGCCCAAGCAAAACCGGAGCGGACGTCGTCAACGCGCGCTGGCAGCCCGGGGAGGTCCCGACCCCGTTACCCCGCCAAGTACCCGCCGTTATATCGGGCAGGACCGCCCACTGATGAGATGCGGCGGGCCGCGGGGGTCCCACGCCGGGGCCGCGGCTGTTGGCGGGTATCCCGCGAAATGGGTATCCCGCGAAATGGGTACACGAGGGTACAGGCGTGTGGCTGGTTGAGGAGATGGACCCCGCCACTCGGCACGACGTCCAGCGCATCGTCATGACGCTGGCGCACAGCATCCGTGAGCGCGACATCATCACCTATTCGCACTCCCGGCGGGTGGCCACTTACGCGCATCGCCTGGCGCGCCACATGGGCTGGCCGCGCCGGCTGGCGCGCGACCTCGCTCTGAGCGCCCTCGTGCATGACCTGGGCAAGACCTGGATCGAGAACGACGTCCTGCACAAAGAATCGGCGCTCTCCAGCGACGAGCGCGTCTCGATGGAGCGCCACCCGAGCATCGGCGCGCGGATCCTCGATATGTACGGCGTCCCGCCGTTCATGGTGGACGCCGTGCTCCACCACCACGAGGCCTACAACGGCAGTGGCTACCCTGACCACCTAGCCGGCGAGGACATCCCGATTGGCGCGCGCCTGCTCACCGTAGCGGACGTCTTCGACGCGCTGACTTCCGTGCGCCCCTATAAGGCGGCGCTCACCGCGGAGGAGGCGTGTGAGCGTATCAAGAATGGGGCGGGCGCCCACTTCGACCCACGGGTCGTGGACGCCTTCCTGGCGCTCTTGGCGACTCGCCCCGATTTCATCCTGCCGCGCAGCCTCTGCGCGCTGCCGTCCGCCCGGCCGCGCATCGCCGAGTTGGCCGGCCACGATCTCTTCGAGGAGTGAGCCTCTGGTCGGACCTTACACCAGGCGGCAGACGTTGACCTCGGCCGGGAACCCATCGCCACTCGGCATGGCCCCCCAGAAGAGCCGCTTCATCACCTCGCCCGCGGCGAAAAGCAAATGCTGCTGCGCCACATCGCGCGCTTCTTCGTAAGCGTCCGAGCCATCGTGCCCGCGGGCGCTGGCAAACCACGCCCGCAGCGGCGACGTGCCGGCGGCGCGCACGAGATAGCAGCGCATGCGCACGGAACTCTCATCGTCCGGCACAAAGACTCGCAGTTGCGGCGCGCCCTCCACCAGATCCAGCCGATAGAAGACGCCATAGTGCTCACGCGAGGTCTGGAAGAGGGAAAGCTCGGACGGGTGCGCGGACTCGTCCCCCAGGGTATGGTCTTCGGTCACGTCGAGTTCGCATTCCAGTTCCAGGCCATCTCCGGCCTCTTCCGCTGCCGCGGCGTCCTCCGCGTTCGCCGGGCGCGCCTCCTCGAGGACCACACCCAGGCCAGCCAGCAATTCGTTCAGCTCTTCGTCGAGTCCCATGGTTCCCACTCCTCCCCTACCTCTCCGCCTGTCCCCGATCGTTCGTGGGGGTGGCGGGGGCGATCATTCCACAAGACTATTCCGGCCGGGGGGGAGAAGTCCGGAACTGGGGGTGACTGAGGACGAAGTTGGACCACTGCCACTCATCCGCCGGCGGTGGTGACCCTCCACGTAATAGAATACAACACAGACGTTGTAGCACTCGGCACGGAACTGGTGAAAGCGCGGGACTACAAGATAGATTGGGAGGCCCGGTTCCCGTGACCACACAGGTGCCACATGACGACGCGATCGATGAGCACATCGCCACTTTCACTAATGAGGAGCGCGCTGAGCTTGCCGCGGCCGATGTCGCGCTCGACATTGCCAGTCTCCTGTATCGCGCGCGCAAGCAGCGCCGGCTGAGCCAACAGGCCGCAGCCATGCGCGCGCACCTCCAGCAACAGGCCATCAGCCGCATGGAGCGGGCGTCCGTGCGCGTGAGTCTGGCGACCCTCCAGCGCTACCTTGGGGCACTGGGGTATAGCGTTGACCTCGTCGTGAAGGACGCGGAGACCGGTGAGATCGTGGGCAGTGCCTCTCTGTGCGGGTTAGCGGGGAGTTCACGGGCGAGCGAGTAGACGCGCGCCGCGTGCCCAGATCGCACGCTACCGCCCAGCAGCCGCGGTGATTTGCGCGAGCCGCGCGCTGAGCGTCTGATCGAGTTGCTCCGCCGTGCAGCGCCACGCCCAGTTGCCGCCGGCCCGTCCCGGCGTGTTCATCCGCGCCGCGCTGCCCAGGCCGAGCACGTCCTGCAATGGGATGATGGCGATCTCGGCTGGAGAATCCAGGGCCAGGCGGATGAGATCCCAGTGAATCTCCTTGCCATCGCCGCCAGTATAGCGCAGGATGTTGGCACGCTCGGCCGTGCCGCGCGTGGCGAACCAGCCCTGGAGCGTGTCGTTGTCGTGAGTGCCGGTATAGACCACCGTGTCGCGTGTGTACGCCTGGGGCAGATGCGTGTTGCGGGCGTCGGTGTCGAAAGCGAACTGCAGCACCTTCATCCCTGGATAGCCGAGCGACTCGCGCAGCCTCCGGACGCCCGGCGTGATGAGGCCCAGGTCCTCCGCGATGAGCGGCACATGGCCGAGTGCCCCATCGATGGCCTGGAAGAGCGCCGCCCCCGGACCCGACACCCAATGCCCGTGCTCGGCCGTGGGCTCGCCGGCCGGGACCTCCCAGTAGGCGTGGAACCCGCGGAAGTGGTCGATACGGAGCAGGTCGGCCAGCGCCAGGGTGGCGCGCACCCGCTCGATCCACCACGCGTAACCCGTCGCGGCCAGCGCGTCCCAGCGATAGAGCGGATTGCCCCAGCGCTGTCCCGTGCGGCTGAAATAGTCGGGCGGCACGCCGGCCACGACGGTCGGCTGCCCGTTGGCGTCCAGCCGGAAGAGGCCGGGATTGGCCCAGACATCGGCGCTGTCGTGGGCCACGAAAATGGCGAGATCACCGACCACACGGATGTCGTGCTCGTGGGCATACACGCACAGGTCCGCCCACTGCGTCGCGAAGACCCACTGGAGGAAGACGTGGAACCGCACCGCGCCATCCAGGGCCGTGCGCGCCGCCACGAGGGCGTCGGGGCGGCGGGCCGCCAGCTCGGGCTCCCACTGTGTCCATTCGGCGCCCGCGTGCGCCTCCTTGAGGGCCATGAAGAGGGTGTAGTCGTCGAGCCAAACGCGCCGCTCCTCACGGAAGGCCTCCAATTCCGCGCGCGCGCTGGTCGTCGCGGTGGACTCGAACCGCTCGTGGGCACGACGCAGGACGGCGAGCTTCCAGGTGATGACCGGCCCGAAGTCCACGTGGTCGTCGAGAAACGTCGGGGCATCCGCGAGATCGTCCGCGTCGAGCCAGCCATGCTCGACGAGCCGCTCGGCTGAGATGAGCGTGTGGTTGCCAGCGAACGCGGAAAAGCTGGCGTAGGGGGAGTCTCCGTAGCCCGTCGGACCTAGCGGCAGCACCTGCCAGAGTCGTTGCCGTCCGGCGGCGAGGAAGTCCAGCACGAGCCGGGCGCCGGAACCGAGGTCGCCGATCCCGTACCGTCCCGGAAAGGATGTTGGGTGGACGAGGATGCCGCTGGCGCGCACGGACGGCGTATCCGCGGACGTCGTATCCACGGATGTCATCCCGGCGGGAGTCATCAGCGCCTGCCCTTCTCGCGCGCCGCGCGCGGCCTCAACCTGATCGCGCGCGCCCACGAAGCTCACGATCAGCCCCCCCGGCCCCGGACGCGCCCGCACGAGGTCCACCACCGGCGGGATGAAGAGCGGGAGCCAGCGGATCCAGATCAGCCACCAACGGGCGGTCGACTACCGCACCCAGCATCGCGGTACGGGTAGTTAACCGTATGCGTCGCGCCGCGTCCAGTGACGAATGTCATCATTGTCTCACCGCGCACTCAGGCGCTTTCCCAGGTGACTGGAATGGACGCGTCGTCGCGGAAGAAGACGAAGAACGATGCGAAACCGGTCGCCGGCACGTACCGCATCACGTACATCTTCACATCGATACTCCCAGGCCCTGGGGCCAGATTCTCGAACCCCACCCCATAGGGAAGTTGGGTATCCGCGACGGTCGCCTCGCCGGTCGCGTTCACCACGCCGTTGCTGGGATAGCCGTCGCTTTGGACCTGGAGGCACTCTGGGGGGGCACCTTCTTTGCAGGCGCCTTGCGCGGTAGCGACGACCGCGTCTTCGATCGTCGAGTTTGGCTCCACGGTAAGCGAATCCGCGGGGTAGGGGACGGTATAGCGTACCGTGAGCGGGGCATCGGCCAGCTCAGGCGGTCGGGGCTGGCCAGGGGTTGGTGTGGCGGCTGTGGGCCCCCGGTCCACGCGCCGTGGGATGGGAACGCGTGCGCTCGCCGCCGGCGACGTGATGGCGAAGTCCATGAGCGGTGCGGGTACCACCACGGTGGTTTGGCGGCCACGCTCGTCGGTGTAGACGAAGATATAGCGCCCTCCTGGTGGCTGGCGCGGGACCGTGACGGTCCCTTCCGGGAACCCATACCCTTGCGCGTTGGTATCTGGCCGCCTGACGAGCACCCCGTTGCAGGTGAGGCGCTGGCCCGCGCCAAGAATGGCGGGCTGGCTGTCCAGGTTGATGTACACACTGATCACGGTCATCGCGGAAGGCACGAGGGCACCGTCGAACGTGACCTGGAGGCTGAGCCGTGCGGCGGGCGCGCTCGTCAACGTCGTCAACTTTAAGCATCCCAGGAGCAGTGGAAGGGCGCACGTGGCGGCCAGTAGGCTCCAACCGCTGGATCGGCGCGCACGCCGACCTGAGGCAACGGGCGGGCTTTGCGGATCCATGATGCGGTCCTCCTTGCGCTCATATAGTGGGCTGGGCGCCTCCGGACACGATCTGAATGTGCGCGCTCCTACCGCCCGAACGGCCACCACCGGCGGCGTTTGCGCGGCTCCGGGGTCGCGGAGGGCTTGGGGGCCGGTGGCGCATCCGGGGCGGGCGCCGTGAGCGGCATACGAGTGGCGGGCGCCTCCAGGGGTGCGGCGAATCCGTGCGTGGGCACGGCGCCATCCATCGGCGCGGGCGCGCTCACAGTGGGCATGGGCGTCCCAACCGGCGGCGCCGCCGCCTCCCCGGCATGCGTCACTCCTCCAACGCGGGCGGAGGACGGCAGCGCGGCGAGGTTGTCGCGGGCGGTGCGGGCGGCGTCGCTGGCCCCGGTGGCGTCGAGGAGCGCGATGGCCCGCTCGAAGTCTCGTGCCGCGTCGTCCTGGCGGCCGCGCGCATAGGCCAGCAAACCCAGGTTGTTGAGCGTGATGCCCTCGCCAGCACGGTCGTCGGTCTCGCGCTGGATTGCCAGCGCCTCCTCGAAGTCGCGCGCCGCCTCATCATGCCGCCCCTGCGCACGCGCGAGCGCGCCCAGACTATTCAGGACAACACCCTGGCCCGCGCGGTCGCGGATCTCACGCTGAATCGTCAGCGCCTGGTCCAGCAGGTTCCGCGCCTCATCCTGGCGGCCGCGGGCGTTGGCCAGCATGCCGAGATTGCTGAGACTCGCGGCCTCGCCGCCGCGGTCGCCCAGCTCGCGCTCGATGTCCAGCGCCCGCTCGAACGCGTGGGCGGCCTCTTCGCGCCGCCCCCGGCTCTCCGCCAGCACACCCAGATTGTTCAGCGTGGTGCTCTGGCCGCGGCGGTCGCCGATCTCGCGGCGGATCAGCAGAGCCTGCTCATAGAAACCTTCCGCCTCCTCGGCGCGGCCCTCCGCGCGGGCCAGATTGCCCAGGTTGTTGAGCGCCGTGGCCTCCCCAGCGCGGTCACCCACCTCGCGCAACAGTGCCAGCGCCCGCTCATAGTGGCCCGCGGCCTCGGCGCGCCGCCCTAGTCCCTCGGCCAGACCGCCGAGGTTGTTCAGCGTGATGCCTTCGCCGCGCGGGTCGCCCGCCTCGCGCCGCGCCACGAGCGCCTGCGCATAATAGCGCGCGGCGTCGTCGGGCCGGCCGAGGTCGCCGGCCAGCGTGCCGAGGTTATGCAGGGTGGTGCCCTCGCCGCGGCGGTCGCCGATCTCGCGGCGCAGGGCGAGCGCCTGTTCGTAATCGCGCATGGCCTCCTCGAAGTGCCCCTGGAGGCGGGCCAGACCACCCAGATTGTTCAGCGTCTCGCCCTCGCCCGCCCGGTCGCCGATCTCGCGCCGAACCGCCAGTGCCCGAGCGTAATAGTGCGCGGCCTCGTCAGTGCTGCCCAGCCGGTGCGCCAGGTAACCGAGGTTGTTGAGCGCCTTGCCCTCGTGCGCGCGGTCGCCGGCCATCCGCCCCGCCGTGAGCTGGAGTGTGGAGAGCTCGACGCCCAGGCGCCAGTGGCCGCCGCTGTCCAGATAGGGCTCCAGGGCGTCAACAGTGGCGAGCACCCGGGGGGGATCCAGGCGTGCCTGGCTGGCGCGGCGGAGCGTGCCCGCGATCAGGTCCTCCTCGCGGGTGATCGCACCGAAATCGCGGCCCGCCCCCCAGATCAGGTCGTCCACGGCACCCAGCAGCGCGCCCAGACACGCGGCGCGGACCTCCTCGGGTTGCGCGCCCCACTCCTCGCGGGCGAGCTCGCGCAACAGGGGATGCAGCCGAACCCGGGGCGCGGGTCCGCCGCTGGGCGTGGGCGCGGCCAGGTTGACGAGCGCGAGCGCGGCCAGCATGTCCAGGTCGTCGCCTGCGGGGTCAGCCTCACCCGCCGGCGTGGGCACGACGTTGAGGACGTCGTCACGGACGGCATCCAGGAGACGTTCGATCAGCGGGCGCGGCCAGTCGGGGCCATCGGGCAGGCCGAGGGCGGCGAAACGGGCGCGCTGGAGCGGCGTGAGCAGATCGAGCCCGCGGCTGAAGGCGTAGCGGACGCTGCGGGTGCGGTCCAGCGGGTCGCGCAGCTTGCCGAGCCGGTCGGCCTCGCCCAGCTCGGCGGCCAGCGCGGCCACACCAGTGCGGGCGCGGGCGGCGCGGGCCGCCGCCAGCTCGATGGCCAGCGGCAGCCGGCCCAGCGCCTCGACCGCCGCCACCGCGGGCGCGCCGTCCCGGTTGCCCTCCCAGGCGCCGCCGCGGTCGGCGTAGCGCTCGGCGAAGAGCGCGACGGCGGATTCCTGGTCCAGCACGTCCAGCGGCACCAGCCGCACTTGGGGCGAGGCGGGCTCGTGGCGGGCGGTGAGCAGCACGCTGACACCCAGCGGCGTGAGCACTTCGAGCGCGCGGTCCAGCGGCAGGCCGCGCTCCACGCCGTCCAGCAGCACCAGCGCGGGCGGCGCCGCGCGGACGGCGCCCGCCGGCTGTCGGGCGGCGCGCAGGGCGCGCTCGCGCAGCGCCAGATCGGCCTCGGGGGTCGTCGCGCGGGCGAGGTCGTCGGGCGTGAGGGACACCCCCCAGGCGGCGAGAAGTTGGTCGTGAACCCAGGCCAGGCCGTCCAGATCAGTCCGGCCATCGCAGCGCGCCCAGACCACTCCGCCAGGGAAGGCGCCGGGGTCGCCGGCCAGCAGGTGCAGCGCCTCAGCCGCCAGCGCCGACTTGCCAACGCCCGCCATGCCGGTGATGGCGGCGGCGTGCCCCCGACCAGGACCGGAACGCAGCTGGTCGCGGATCGTGGCGAGCGCATCGCCGCGGCCGACGAACTCGTTCGCGCGGGGCGGCAGATCGCGCGGGACCGCTGGGCCGGACAGCTCGGCCTCGCGCAGCTGGAGCAGGTACGGGTGGAGCGCGGTGGCCACGCGTGCGGCGAGGTCTTCAGGCGTGGTGAAGGTGGCGACGACATGCGCGCGTTTGAGCTCGGCGCGGAAGGCCAGCAATTGCTCGCGGTGCTCGGGGTCGCGCACCGCGGCGGGATAGATGTCGCTGGGGCCGTCGGGCGCCTCGGTCTCAGATGCGGCGAGGAAGACATAGCGCGGCAGCCCGAGTCGGGTGGCCTCCTCATACTCCTGGTGGGTGACGGAGCGGGTCGAGCCGGCGGGCACGTGGCCATAGCGCCAGGCGAAGATGCCGATGTAGACATCGGCGCTGGCGACCATATCAGTGGAGACGCTGGAGGCGTCGCCGGTGCCGCGGGCGCCGAACTGCTCCATGCCGACGGGGAAGAGGCCGAGGCTCAGGAGGGTATCGCGGACGCGCTCGCGGTGCGCGCGCAGGTCCACGGCGGTGGAGCTGACGAACGCCCGGCGCGTGGCGCGGGGATGGGCGGTCGGGGTCATGGGTGATCCTCCTGCCTCCAAATGCCGCGCTGAGCGTGCGGTGTGGTCCTCCGACCCGCGATCCGCGGTCGCGAGTGGCTGGCACCTCGCGCGCGACTCACCGCTCTCCGGCCATCCCCGCGGACCCGGCCGAGGCCCTGTGCAGCGTACAGCAGGCGGCTCCGGGTGTCAATCGCGCGGGCCAGCGGCGTTTGAGAACCAGTGCCAGTGGCAAGGGGCGCATGATGCCCCTTGCGCCAGGTTGGGTGGACCAGTATAATACTCCCGCTGGCAACGGGCAGTCCGGGTTAGCCCTGATGCTACGGCGTTACGCCATGGTGGATCACTAGCCCCAACCCTCCTTCGCAGGCGCCCCCAGTCGCACAAGTGCGTACGGGGGGCTCCGCTCCGGCGCGAGCATGTAACTCGGGCT
>JANWHL010000294.1 GCA_025450405.1 Ktedonobacterales bacterium | reverse complement strand
CGTGCGGCGACGTTCGACGTGATGGTGACGCCGCAAAGCGCCACCGCACTCACCGGTCAGGCGCAAACGACCGTGCGGTATGAGGATTTTGGCCTGGTGATTCCGAATGTGCCGTTTGTCGCGGACGTGTCGGATAATGCCGTGCTGACGCTGACGTTCGCGGCCCACCAGTAGCCACGTCCGACGACCACCACCGACGGCACCCCCGACGGCCACGTGCGCTCAGCCGAAATTTGGCTCCACGGAAACCTGAAAGAACATCCAGATTGCGTTCACGGATCATTCAGCCGACGCCAGTACGCTCTATCTCGGTGGCCACATAGTGGGTAGTGAATACCCGCGGATGAGCATCGGGGGCGGCGACCATCCCACCCCGAAGACGAGGCGGAGCAACGAGGGAGAGTCTGACATGGTTGTCGGTCAAACGCCGTTTGAGGCCAATGCGCGGCCCACGTATTCGTACGATACCGCCGCCAGTGATGTGAGTGTGAACGCGACTCCAGCGCCCGGGTCGGAGGGTCCTGTCGAGGGCGAGACCGCGGCGGGGCACGAGGATGTTTGGGTGCGGGATGCGTACGCACCGGTGGAGAGCGCGGAGACGGAGGTCGCCGGCGCGCCTCCCGGATATCCTCCGGTGTTTGGGGGCGGGATGAGCGTTGGCCGGCCGCCACGGCCGCGCCGGTTTGGGCGCTTCGTGCTGGTGGGCCTGGCGTTGCTCGGGACGCTGGGATTGGGGATCGGGCTCGGGCGGTTCGCGTTCGCGGGTGTGTCGGCTACGGGGACGAGCGCGACCGCGATTGGGGCCAGCTCGGCGCCCGCGATCGCGGTCTCATCGGACATCACCGGGCTCCAGCAGACGGTCGAGCGTGTGGCGAGTGCGGTGGAGCCCTCGGTGGTAGAGATCACGAGCTACGGAACTGGCTCGGAGGCCATTGGCTCGGGCGACATCTTGACGGCAGACGGCTACATTGTGACGAACGATCATGTGGTGACAGGCTTCAGCACGTACACCGTCACGCTCGCCAACGGGACGAAGCTCGCGGCGACGCTCGTCGGCGAGGACCCACAGGATGACCTAGCGGTGATCAAGGTCTCGGCGAGCCACCTTACGCCGATCGCGTTCACGGATTCCAGCGCGGTGACGGTGGGCGAATTCGCCGTCGCGATAGGCAATCCGCTGGGTTTGCGCGAGACGGCGACGTTCGGCGATGTGAGCGCGATCAACCGGACCGCGAGCGAGAGTCCCGATGGGCCAGCGTCGATCCTGACGGGGTTGATCCAGACCAGTGCGCCGATCGCGCCGGGGAACAGTGGCGGCGCGCTCGTGAACCTCAAGGGCCAGTTGATTGGGATCCCGACGCTTGGGGAGTCGAGCCAGGGGCGCGGGGCCGGCACGAGCAGCATTGGCCTGGCGATCCCGTCGAATGACGTGAAGACGGTTGCCCAGCAACTGATACAGAGCGGCCATGTCACGACCGCGGGGCATGGATTCCTCGGCATCGAGGGGCAGGACGTGACGCCCGCGTTGGCCTCGGCCGATGGGCTCGCCACGCCGAGTGGGGTACTGATCGGGGGCTTCGCGAACGATGCCGCCGGACGGAGCCCAGCGCGGGACGCGGGTCTGAAGACTGGGGATGTCATCGTGTCGGTCAATGGGGCGGCGGTGTCGGACAGCACGGACCTGGCCGGAGCGGTAGCGAATCAGGCGCCGGGGACGCGGGTGACGGTCACGGTGGCGCGCGGATCGAGTCAGGTCACGGTGACGGTGACATTGGGCCAGCGTCCAGCTACCGCGCAGGGGTAGGATCGCCGCACAATGCGTTCATGGAGGGACTTCGAGGAAGACATGACGTCGCGGCCTCCGGCGGCGTGGCGAGCGAGGCCGGGGAGAGAAAGGACGCATCCCCCTCGCCTGGCTCCCTCGTCGCGGTGGAGCGCGTGGTGGGAGCGACGAGAAGGGAGGGGTGAGCGATGCGTATCCTGCTCGTGGAAGACGATGTGCGGTTGGCGCGGAGCTACCAGCGCAATCTGGAGCGGGCGGCGCATCGTGTGGACGTGTGTCACGACGCGGAAACGGCGCACGAGAAGCTGCGGGACGAGGGGCGCGACATCCATGTGGTCATCCTGGACGTGATGTTGCCGGGGCGGAGCGGCATCGAGCTGTGCCGCGACCTGCGACATGAGGGCATCGCCACGCCGATCCTGCTGCTGACGGCGCTGGGCCAGACGGAGGACAAGGTGGCGGGCCTCGACGCGGGCGCGGACGATTATCTGACGAAGCCGTTCCCGATCGATGAGCTGCTGGCGCGCCTGCGGGCGTTGGTCCGCAGGCCGCGCACCTTCGAAGCGGACGCCGCGGCGACGCAATTGCGTGTGGGCGACCTGGTGGTGGATCAACTCCAGCACGAGGTGTATCGTGGCAATCGTCTGGTGCCGATGACGCCGAACGAGTACGCGCTGCTGGAGTACCTCACACGGCATGCCGACCGCGTGCTGACGCGCGCGCAGCTGATGGACCACCTTTGGCCCGATGGCACGGAGGCGGGCAGCAATGTGCTGGAGACGTACATTCACCACTTGCGGGATAAGCTCGAGGCAAACGTAAACGACCGCCTGATTCACACGATTCGCGGGGTAGGGTACGCGCTGCGCACCCCGAAAGCGGGGGACCGCACATGAGCGGAGCCGGCGAGACGCGCCAGGTGTGGTCGCGCCGACGGGTGCGCCGGGCCGTGGCGGCGCTGGTGGACCGGGCGGCAAACTCGCTCGCGGCAGCGGGCGCGGCCGTCCGCGATATCGTGCGCGGTCCAGCCGACAGGAGCCGCTCGACGTTCGCCGTGCTTGGCCGGCGTCTGGTCGTGACGAACCTGGTGGTCGCCGCGGTGGTCCTGACCGTGCTGAGCGCTGGCATGTACGCGTATGAGGACTACACGGCGGTCAGCCAGCTCGACGGCATTTTGAGTCAAGTGGCGAATCACGGCGGCGGCTTCAATTTCGGCTCTGGTGGGGGTGGGCAGAACGGCCCGCCACCGGGAGACCAAACGCCCGGCGGAATCTACACGCCCAACCGGCCCGACGTCTTCACTGTGTTGCTGGCCGCCGACCGCGAAGTTGTGGAGGATGACGCGCGCGTGGCGACGTACGGGCTGCCCGATTGGGGGGCGGCGGGGCAAGTGCTGAGCGGTCGCCAAGTCGAGATCTACGTGACGGTCCAACGCGGCGCCTACAGTTTCCGGCTCTACACGCGGCCGGTTGTCGTGGACAACGTCATCGTCGGGGCGGTGCAGACGGGGAGCTCGCTAACGCAGGTGGACCGGCAGATGCGGGACCTGGTGCGGGTGCTGGCACTGCTCGGGGTGGGCGTGCTGGCGCTCACGACCGTGTCGAGCGTGTACCTGACGGAGCGGGCGCTGGCCCCGGCGCGCGCGTCGTACGCGCGGCAGCGCCAGTTTACGGCGGGGGCGTCGCACGAGCTGCGGACGCCGCTGGCGTTCATTCGATCGCAGGCCGAGCTAATCGCCGGAGCCTCCGCGGCTGGCGCGGCGGGGGACCAGAGACGGGCCGGGGGGACACCCGAGGGCGAGGTGACGAGCGACGAGGTGACGAGCGACGCGCGCGAGATCATCACGGAAGTCGACTATATGTCGCGGCTAGTGACGGACCTGTTGGTGCTGGCGCGCGACGAGCACGACCAGGCGCAATTGAACTGGAGCACTGTGGACGTGGTGACGTTGGCGGAGGACGCCGCCGCCAGGGTGCGCCCGGTGGCCGAGGCACGGGGTCTGGCGCTCAGCGTGGGGCCGGCGCGCGCGGGTGAGCCGGTGGACCGTGTGCTGGTGCGCGGCGACGCGGACCGCCTGCGGCAGCTCAGTCTGATCCTGCTGGACAACGCGGTGCGTTATACGCCTGGCGGCGGGACGGTGCGGGTCGATGTGAAGGCGGTGAAGCGGCCACACCTGGCGTGGGACCACGCGGGTCAGGCGGTGCTGAGCGTGACCGATACGGGCGCGGGCATCGCGACGGAGCATCAGGAGCACATCTTTGAGCCGTTTTACCGGGCCGTGGCCACGCATGGTCAGCGCCCCGCCGAGGGCAGCACGGGCCTTGGTCTGGCGTTGGCGCAGTGGATCGTGCAGGCGCATCGCGGCACGATCTCGGTAAAGAGCGATGTGGGCAGCGGCAGCACGTTTACGGTGACGCTGCCACTGGTGGCGGATCGCGGTGGCGATGCGCACAGGGAATGAGTGAATGCGCGGAGGCACAATGAAGGCCGGGTGGTCGCTCGTGCCTGTCTGCCACCAGCACGAGTCCTGCCCGGCCCGCCGGCGCTGTCCCGCCCGGAGCAAGACCGCCCTCGCGACCGACTCGGCTCGTGGGCGCTGCAGCACGCCTACGAGCCAGGCCAACCACAAGATTACCGACGCACAGGCATTGTAACTGGCGTGTATGAGATGGGCGTGAGCCGACTCTGAGATGGGGCTGAGAATACACATCGGGCTCGACTGTGGCCGCTCAAGTATGAGCTCGTCACCGCGGAGGAGCGGCAACGGTGTCGTTGTGCGGGTGCCATCCAACCGCGACCCAGGCGCGTCCGGCGAATACGAGCGACGGGCGATTAAGGTCCAGGGCCATTAGCGTCGCCCTGCCCACATGCGGATCTCCCGCGAGGGTTGGGCGCGCCAGGGTGCCGTAGAATCAGCTGTGGAGGGCGGCACGTTTCGGCTTGCGCTTCGCGGTCTCGCTTGAGCCGACGCCGGCGAGCGCCTGGTCGAGGTCGGCGATCAGGTCGTCGATGCCCTCGATGCCGACGGAGAGGCGCAGAAGCGTATCGGTGACGCCGCGGCGCTCGCGCTCGGCGGCGGGGATGGAGCCATGAGTCATCGTGACCGGATGGCAACAGAGCGACTCGATTCCACCCAGGCTCTCGGCGAGGGCGAAGACACGGAGTCGCCGGACAAAGGTGTCGACATCGTCTCGTGTGCCCTCGAACGCGAACGAGACCATACCGCCGAAGCCGCGCATCTGGCGCTGGGCAAGCGCGTGGTCGGGGTGGCTCTGGAGGCCGGGATAGTAGACGTGGCGCACGCGGGGATGGCCCTCGAGGAACTCGGCGACGCGCTGCGCGTTCTCGCAGTGCTGGCGCATGCGGACCGCCAGCGTTTTGACACCACGTAGGGTCAACCAGGCATCGAATGGGCCAGGAACACCACCCGCGGCGTTTTGATAGAACTTGAGGTCGCCATATAACCCTTCATCCGAGGTGAGCACGGCTCCACCGACGACATCACTGTGGCCATTGATGTACTTAGTGGTGCTGTGGACGACGAGGTCGGCGCCGAGAGTGAGGGGCTGCTGGAGATAGGGGGACGCGAAGGTGTTGTCCACTGCGAGCCGGAGGTGATGGCGACCAGCGACAGTGGCAACCGCCGCGATATCCACGAGGTTGAGCAGGGGATTCGTGGGCGTTTCGAGCCAGATCAATTTGGTCGCGGGGCGAATAGCGGCCTCGTAAGCGGCGACATCGCCAGCGGGAACATAGGTGAAGTCGAGGCCGGAATTGCGCAGGACGCGCTCGAAGATCCGATAGGTGCCGCCGTAGAGGTCGTCGCCAGCGACAACGTGGTCGCCACTCTTGAGCAGGCTGAGGACGGCGGAGGTGGCGGCCATGCCACTGGCGAACGCGAGACCAAAGCGGGCGTTTTCGAGCGAGGCGAGGCACGTTTCGAGGGCGGTGCGGGTAGGGTTATGGGTGCGAGAGTATTCGTAGCCCTTGTGGTCGCCCAGGCCGGCCTGCGTGTAGGTGGAGGTCTGGAAGATGGGGGTGATGGTCGCGCCGGTGCTGGGATCGGGTGGCTGGCCGGCGTGGATGGCACGGGTTTCGAATTCCATGGTGGGGTCCTCACTTCGGTGTGAATTGGGCATGGTGAATTGGGCATGCGTGAGAGGATCCAGGGCAACGCGCGCGACGAGGGGTGCGTTGACCAGGGATGAGGGCGCGGATTCCCACGACGATTCGGCGAATTCGCAACCCGCGAGCCCGCGGACCAGTATACCACTATGGCGGGGCTCAACCGGCGCGGCGGCGCTGGAAACGTCCACCGACATGTCCACGGACACGGCACTCGCCAGCACGACGCTCGCCTGACGCGGTACCCGTGTGGGCGACCAGGAGAGAGCATGGCCGGTCGGTTTGCGGA
This sequence comes from Ktedonobacterales bacterium, assembly GCA_025450405.1. Lineage (GTDB taxonomy): Bacteria > Chloroflexota > Ktedonobacteria > Ktedonobacterales > JADMIN01 > JANWHL01. The sequence continues at coordinate 17,476 of JANWHL010000294.1, read as the reverse complement.
TTGGCCCGGCGGGTGCTTGTGAGCCGCGTTGGATGGGCGCCTTGACGGGGCCGACGTAGACAGTGGTGCTACACTGCTGGTAGCTCGTGCGGAGGGCCACGGGAGCACCAGGGACGCGCACGAATCGGCGACCTCGATTCGACCTTAGTGCCCTGCAATCATCGGAATCGGTACGCTTGCTAGCTGATGTGACGCGCGGGGCGACTCGCGCCAGTGGAGGAACACCATGTCGGATGACGCGCGGAAGCCCTCGGGCTTTAACCCACCCAACCCGGTGAGCATGGTGCTTCACCTATTCAAGACCATGGGGCTGGCGCTGGCGCTGCTGGCTGATCCGCGTGTCCACCCGGGCAGAAAGATCGTCTTCGTGGCGGTGCTGGGCTTGTTGATCGCGGCGGTGTTGGGGGTTGAGGGCGTCTCAGAGGTCGCGACCAACATCCTGCCGGTCGTTGGGCAGGTCTTTGGGATTGGCGAGCTGGGCGTGGACGCGGTCGTGGATTGGGCGGTGTTCGGGGTGGTCGCGTATAACCTGCTGCGACTCTTCCCGGCCGAGATCGTGGCCGAGCACTATCGCGAGATCTTCAATCGGAAGGGCTAGCCGTGGTGTCCGGAATCTCCATACGAAGGAGATCAGTAGCAACCTCACGGCGACGCACCAGTCGGGCGCTCCCGTCGCGGACAAACGCGACGGCGGGGCGCCCGACCGCGTTGTAGTTGCTCGCCATGGGCAGCTGGTAGGCGCCGGCCACCGGCACGGCAACGATGTCGCCCCAGGCGGTATCCGGAATCGCCACCGTCTCCACCAGCATGTCGCCTGACTCACAATAGCGCCCGACGATGCTGACGGGGCCGGTGGGAGGAGCGGTGACGCGCGCGGGCAGCGCGGCATGGTAGCGCGCGCCATAGAGCGCGGGGCGGATATTGTCGCCCATGCCGCCATCCACCGCGAGGAAGGTGCGGCCACCGGGAACAGTTTTGCGTGGTCCGGCGGTGTAGAGCGCGACGCCGGCGCGGGCGATGATGCCGCGGCCTGGCTCGACGAACAAGCCCGGTGGGGCGAGGCGATAACGGTCCAGTCCAACGCGCAGGGCCGATACGACGGCATTCGCGTAGCCACCGACGGGGGGATCCTCCTGACCGGGATGATAGGCGACGCCCCAGCCCCCACCTGGGCTGAGCTCGCGGAGTGTGATGCCTTCGCGGTCTCGGGTTCGCGCGGCGATCTCCACGAGGAAGGTGGTGACCGCGGCAGCGGGGGCGGGGTCGAAGAGCTGGGAGCCGGCATGGGCATGGATGCCAGTGAGGTCGAGGTGCGGGGAGGCGACGGCGCGCTGAATCGCGGCGTCGGCGGCGCCGCTCGCGACGTCCAGGCCGAACTTGGAGTCGGCGTGTCCCGTCTGGTCGTGGGGGTGTGTGTCGGTCGCGACATCGGGACAGAGGCGGAGCCAGATGGCCTGGCGCGTGCCGAGATCGCGGGCGATAGTTTCAAGAATGGTGAGTTCGTCGAGGCTATCCACCACCATGCGGCCAACGCCCGCGGCGACGGCGGCGCGGAGCTCGGACTCCGGCTTGAAGTTGCCGTGCAGGTGGATGGCCGAAGGAGGAAAGCCGCCGGCCTGGGCGATGGCGATCTCGCCAGCCGATACGGCGTCGAGCTCCAAACCTTCCTCGCGGAGGATAGCGCAAAGGGTGGGTGAAAGGTAGGCTTTGGCGGCGTAGGCAACGGTGGTGGGCATATAGTGCGCGGAGAACGCGGCGCGGTAGGTCTGGCAGCGCTCACGTATGGTAGCCTCGTCGAAGACGTAGAGTGGTGTGCCGTATTCGCGCGCCAACTCGGCGAGGTCGAGGCCGGCGATGGTGAGGCGCCCGGAGAGGTCCACGTCGGCGGTGATTGGCCAGAGGTGAGGATGAGCGGGCTGCATTATGCCGTTCCCTTCCCAAGCTCGCGACGTTCTAGCGGCGCGCGGACAAACCTGATGCGCGGTCAGTGGCGTGTGCCATCCAGACTCGGCTCTCACGCGATGGATCGTGCCGTACCGGATGGGATCTGTCACTCACGATATCACGACGGACCCCGACCGCGAGCGCGATGCGTCGCGTTTGTCCGAGGAGGGACAAGACAGATGGGTTGGAGGGCGGCGGGATCGGCACGGGCGGTGCGAAGATGTGGGGGTGCGGACCGGTGACGATGCGGGACTTGGTCTCTGAGCTGGACGCTTCTCACAGGCAATTGGAGATCGAGGCGGACCGATGGAAACGGGACAGCCGGAGACGGGACAGCGACTGACCCTGTGGACGGACGGCGCTTCGCGCGGTAATCCAGGGCCGGCGGCGGCCGGCGTCGTGATCGCGCGTGAGGATGGGACGCTGGTGGCGCGTGGGCGCAAAGCGCTGGGGCATATGACCAATAATCAGGCTGAATACCGGGCGCTGATCCTGGGCCTGAAGGCCATCGCCCGCTATGAACCGAGCGCGGTGACGGTGCACATGGACAGCGAGTTGGTGATCAACCAGATGAACGGACAGTATCAGGTGCGAGACGGAGCGCTACGGCCGCTGTTCGAAGCGGCGAGCGCACTCGCAGCCGAGCTGCCGAACGTGCGGTTCACGCACGTGCCGCGGGCGCTGAATCGTCTGGCGGACGAGCTGGCGAACCAGGCGCTGAATGAATTGAAGTGAGCGTGTGATGGGGCTCAGGGCGATCGGGCGACGAGCAGCGGACGCGGCGCCGGCATGGTCCGGCGCGGCCCCCACTCGGGTGCCTAGGGTGCGGGAATGGGCATGGCGGGTGTTCGTTGCCATGTTGGCCGTGTGTCTCGTGCTGTCGGTGGTTACGGTGGGAGGGTGGATCTGGCTCAGCCACACCGCGACGGCCTACCCTGGCGCGCACTTCGATCGTGGGCTCAACGGAATCTGGTTGGAGCATACCTGGGCGGGCGATGCGCACACAGCCGGGGAGTACGACACGCTGGCGGCGCGGCTGCGGCGCGAGCGGATTCACTATGTCTTCGCCCACGTTGGGCCGCTGCGGAGCGACGGGAGTGTCGCCGCGGACAGGTACGAGCACGCGCTCGACCTCCTGGACGCGCTCAAGGCGCGGGTGCCGGGCGTCGAGGTGCTGGCATGGCTGGGCCAGCTAAGTAGCGCGAGCGGCGCGCCGGCTGATGAGACCGTGAATCTCGACAATCCCAGCGTACGTCAGGAGATCGCGGAGTCGGCGGCGTATTTCACGGGGAAGTTGGGATTCGACGGCGTGCACTATGATATCGAGCCGATGATCAACAACGGCCCGCGGTTTCTGGACCTCCTGGATGTCACGCGGACGGTGATCGGTCCCGCGAAGATGCTATCGACGTCGGCGCCGATGTGGGCACCGAACGCGCACCTGGCGGAATGGTTGCGGACGACAGTGGGCAAGGGCGCCGGATACTGGACGTCGTACTATTACGCGGCGGTGGCGACCCATGTGGACCAACTGGTGGTGATGGACTACAACACCGCGCTGCCCAGCGGCGCGCTCTACACGCTGGATGTGAAGCAGCAGACGCAAAACATCCTGGCGGCGGTCCGCGCGGCCACGCGGCCGCCGCAAGTGTTAATCGGGCTGCCGACCTATCACGAGAACAGTTTTTGGTTCCACGACGCGGCGGAGAACCCGACCAATGGGCTGGCGGGGGTGATCGCGGGGTTGAATAGCGAGACGCGTATGGCGCCGTTCGCCGGGGTAGCGCTGTACCGATATGGGACGACGGGATCGGGTGACTGGGTGGAGTACGAGCGGCTCTGGCTCGGGGCGTGAATCCACTACCGCGGTGGTATCACTGGTGGGCGCGCTGAGGGTGGTCGCACAGGGTCTACGACGCGGCGCGCAGGTACTCGAGAACGGCATGGGCGGCCTTTTCGCCGCTGTGCATGGCGCCATGGATGGTGCTCGATTCGGTGTACTCACCGGCGAGAAAGAGACCGGGGGTTGGGGTGGCGTTGGGCGGGAGCGTGGCGAAAATGCCGGGCGGCTGGCGGAACTGGGCAAATGGGATGTGGTACGCGCGCAAAAAGCGCAGGCGGCCGAGATCGCGGCCTGGGAACCAGGCGGATATGTCAGTACGGCAACGGTTGGCGATTGCCTCGTCAGTAAGGTCAGAAGCACCGATCACCGCGACAGAGAGCAGATGCTGGCCCGCGGGGGCATAGGTGAGCGCGACGTTGCTGAGCTGGACGGCGTGGTTCACGAACGCGTCGGGATCGGCGTTCAGCAGGAGACGTGGGCCCGCATAGAGGCTCGTGTCGCTGGCGAAATACGCGCAGGTGACGGCAACCCCCTCGCCGGGCACGTCGCGGCCAGTGAGGCGGTGGGCGGAGGAAGCATCAGTGGCGATGACAATCGCGTCGCCCTGGGTCTCTTCGCCGCCGGGGAGAGCGACGCCGACAGCGCGGCCCTCGGCCACCACGACGCCCTCCACGCGGACGCCGAGGCGAACGGATCCGGGTCGGAGGCCGGCGGCGAGCCGCTCGGGTATGGCGCCCATGCCAGCCGCGGGGACGATCGTCTGGCCGGAGGCGAGCATCTTGGTGATGAAGAGCCCGAAGCGGGCGCTAGTGTCGAGCTGGCGGTCCAGGAAGATGCCGCCAAATCGGGGACGGGCATACGCATCTATGAAGCCATGCGATGAGAAGCCCTGGTCGTGAAGGTCGGCGGCGAAGGAACGGTCGGGGCCGGATCCGGCGAAGATGACGCGGACGGAGCGACGAAGCGCGTGGCGCCGCAGCCGGGGGAGGCGCAGCCGGTCTCCGAGGGGCAGGAGTGAGGTGGTGGGCCGCGGAGGCAAGAAGAATGGGCGACGGAAGGGATCGGCGAGCTCGTGCCATCGGCCACCGCGGATGACCACGACGTCGTTGGCGAACGCGCGTGGCTCGAGGGCGGCGAGATCGAGGTGGCGCTGGGCGGCGGGATAGGCGGTGAAGAGCGTCTGGAAGCCGCGATCGAGCAGGAAGCCGTCCGGATGGCGATCGGTGCGGACACGGCCGCCGACGCCGTCAGAGGTTTCCAGGATGCGGACTTCGCGCCCAGCCTGGGCAAGGACACGTGCGCAAGTTAGCCCAGCGAGGCCGGCACCGACAATCACGATCATCGGACAATCCTCGTCACGATTTAGACCGCTTGCCATTGCGGCGGAAGATGTCAAGAATGCTCCAGCCGCGGACGGTGCGCACGGTGGCGATGTAGTCTTCGGCCTGGCGAACGCGCTCGCGCGAGGCACTCAGGACGGCGGCATCTTGTTCGGGCTTGGGGAAGGCGGCGCCGCACGATTGGCAGCGCCCGGCGTCAGCGGGATTCTCGGTGCCACACCACTGGCAGCGCGCCGAGGTGGAGGATATCTCGGCAGACGTGGGTGGGTCCGCGGGGTCCAGCGGCGCTTCGACCTGGGCAGCCGACAGCGAACTGATAGACGTTGGGACTCGGTCGAGAGTTGGGGCTGGCGTCGTTGCGACGTTCAGCGGCTCCGCCGTCAGCGAGGCGATACTGGTCGCCCGTTCATCGGTGAGGGCCGGAGGCGCTGGCACTGGCCCAGAGACACCTGGAGCGGGCGGGGCGGACGCGAGCGGCATGCCACATGAGCGGCAAAACGCGGCGGATGCGGCGCACTCGGCGCCGCACGTGGGGCAGCGGACGGGCGCGGGCGGCGCGAGATCCTCCACCAGTTACCTCCTTCACGGAAGGCCGCCGCGCGAGCGGCGGCTTGACGGCCGATGGTGCGCGCGCAATAGGCGGGAAGTGGGTCAGCCCCGGGACCGAAAAGCGCTGAACGGGAGCTCACCACAGCGGATTGATGACCAGACCCGATATGAGCTTGGGGTAGAAGTAGGTGGATTTCTGGGGCATGCGGTCACCAGCACGGGCGACATCGCGGACGCCCGCGGGCGGTGTGGGGTTGATCAGCGCGGCGAGGTCGGCGCGGTGGGCACGGACCGCGGCCGCGCCTTCGGCGGCGTCTCGGGTGTAGGTGACGTGCTTGCCGGCACGAATGGCCGCGGACGCAATGCCCAGCGCGCGGCCGAGCACCAACTCGTGGAGTATCACGACATCGAGTGCACGCCACGCGTCCGAGCGTCCGATTTCGTCGTCGACGTCGCCGGATGGCGCGCCAGCGCGCACAGCCTCCTGGCCCTCTGGACGCAAGCGCAGGAGGGTCGCTCCGGCCGGCCGCACCAACACGAACGCGACGGTGCCAGCGGAGGCACCGGAGGTGGTGGCGCCGGCCTCGGTCAGCCGGGCAAGCCAGGCGTCCGGCTCGGGACTGTCGAGTGGTTCGCTGGTGAACCAGGGGGCGAGGGTATCGTCAAGGCCAGACAGGCGATCGGGATCGATGTCGCGCAGGAGGCGATGGGTGGGCAAGACGACCAGGCCGGGTTCTTCGATGGCAACCAGAGACATGAGGACGAACCGGACGGCGTCGTGCTCGGGCAACTCGCGCCGCAACTCGTGGACCTCGTCGCGATAGGTGAGGGCGGTCTCGTAGCGATGGTGACCGTCCGCGATGTAGAGCTGGCGCGACGCGAAGAACGCCACGATGCGGGAGGTGTGGAGCGCATCCGCGATCATCCAGAGCCGGTGCTCGTCGCCGAGATCGTCCGCAAACGCGGTGGCTGGCGCGCTGGCGCGGGCGGTCGTCAGGAGAGACCGCAGCTCGTGGTCCGGGTCATCATACATGGACAAGATCGGACTCAGGTTCGCGGCGGTCGCTCGGAGCAACTTGAGGCGATCGTCCTTGGGCTTGCTGAGGGTGCGCTCGTGCGGGAGAATCACGCCAGCATCCCAGGGCTCCAGACGCGCGCGCGCGAGCAGGCTGACGCGGGTGCGGGTGCCATCGCCGCTGGCGAACCGCTGCTCATAGAGATAAAAGGCCGGGGAGTCCTGGCGCAGCAGACCGGTGAGACGCCATTCGGCGAAGGTGGCGGCGGCGCGGGTGTAGCGATTGTCGAGATCCGTATCGGCGGGGTCCTCGCGGCCGAGTTCCAGCCGGATGAAGTTGTGCGCGTGGCGCGCATAGAACGCCGCCTGGGCCTCGGGCGAGATGACGTCATAGGGGGGAGTAACGAGCGCGGCCAAGTCGTCCGTTGCGGCATAACGCAGTCCGGACAATGGCCTCACGTCCGCCATAGAGTGTCTCCTCACGCTGGAAATAGCCCGAGTGGCTGCCTTGTCCAGCCGACTCGGTGCCGACGTTCGTTACGTAGTATACAGGATCGATCGCGCGGTGTCGTGAGCCGTCTCCTTGCGTTGAGCGCGACGACCTCGCGGGCCGTGAGGTTGGAGGGAGAGCCAGCGCCGAGCGAGTGTCCTGGCGCACTCCGTGGGCTTGCAATTGCGGCAGGCGGGGCGCATACTGGTTGAGCCGCGGCGGGCAGGCCGCGATTGGGGTGCCGGGGGACAGTGATGGTGGCGGGGCCAGTCTGGCAAGCGAATTACGTAGACCTGAGTGACGACCGTGCCGTGCGTTTCGGCGCGGAGTGCGTCATTTGTGGCGCGCGCTACGTCACGGAGCCCGAGCCGCTCGCGGCACACGTCGCGGGGGGCACGGAGCCAGACCCAGAGACGGCAAGGCACATCGAAGACCAGAAATTCCGCCTGTTTGGTGAGTTTGATGAGGCCTTTCGCGGGATCACGATCAATTGTTTCCGGTGCGGGCGCGCGGCGTGTCCGGACTGCTGGGACTCTGACAAACAGATGTGCGGATCGTGTGTGGCCGAGCGGGGATTGGTCCGTTCGCCCTATTGGGGTGGGCCGGTGGAGGGACCGCTGGCCGACGGATTCCTGAGGCGCGCCGAGGCGGGGCGCTATGCGGAGGTGGGACGGCCCACCTGGCTGAAGGAGTTGCTGCGCGCGCAGTCGGAGCCGGATGTGCCACGGGGCGCCGAGATGGCGGCGCACGGACCGCTGCCAGCGCTGGCGATGCCAGGTGGGGGCATGGCGCCGCAGGTCGGTGGCGGGCCGGCCGGGATGCCGGCGGCGTATCCCGCCGGGTTCCCCGCGGCGTTCCCCGGAGCGCCGTCGTTGCCCCCCGACCCACCGGGGTTTGAGCCGCCGCCGACAAGCAAGATGCCCGCTGGCGCGCGGCCGCCTGGCGCGAAGGCGGACGCGTCGCGCACGCTCGGCGACCTGGCGGGGCCGGAGGGGAATGCCACGTCGGGGATGCTGGAGTGCCCGCGGTGCGGGGCGGCAAACTATGATTTCGTCACCCAGTGCAGCGAGTGCGGGCTGCAACTGATCCAGGTGTGTTCGGCGTGTGAGAAGCTGAACCCCGGCCATGCCGAACAATGTCAATATTGCGGGGCGGCGCTGGAGCGGCCGCGTGGGTGGTCCGGGGTGATTGGACCAATAGTGTCGCTCGAGCCCGGTGAGGCGCGCCGACGTATGAAGGGGAGGTTGCCCGCCAGTCCGTCGGTCCCGGTGGGCCCGCAAAAGCGCAACCCAGGCGTGTGGCAGCGGCGGTCGGCGATACCGTCGGGACCCGCCAAGAACCAGGGCCGGAACCGGGGAGGCCATTCGCGAGCGCTGGCGGGCGGCGCGGACGTGACGTTCGCGCAGGCGGGATCAGCCAACCATCCGTACCACGCGGCGGCCTCCGTGCCGTTGCAAGCGTCGCTGGGCGGCCCGCATCCGTACGATCCAGGACAGGGTCTCCAGCCGATCATCGCCACACAGGCCGTGGCGCCGCGGCCCGCGCGTCTGGCGAATCTCATCTATGGATTGGGGCTGGCCGTGGAGAAGCTGCTGACGGCAGCGGTGCTGCTGGCGGTGGTCGCGGCACTGGCGGCGGTGGTCGCGGCGGAGGCGTCGCCACAACTCAATCACACGCTGCTGCTGCTCGTTCACATTGACATCCACCAGCGCGTAGATGTCATCATCCAGTGGTTGCGTAAGCTCCTCCAGGGGCATCAATAGCGCCGAGGTGCGGGACCCGTGCGTTCAACGGGTAGGTCGTATAGGCGCTGGCTTCCACTGATGAGGGTGAATATGCCGGTGCCCACCGGGCGAGCGCGGTGGCAGGGGAAACATGCGGAATTGAAGTTCCGCGCGTAATCCTGAGCCTGGAGCGGGTGGTGGGGCGGCGGGCAAAGGGGCGGCGGCGCAACCGGACGTTTATTTTCGGGAGACGTTTGCTTTCGGGAGAAGTCTGGGACGGGCGGAGCGAGCATGGATCCCCAGTGTGTCCTCATTGACGGCTACAACGTCATTCGCAACACGCCATCACTGACGGCCGCGGAGCGGCATGGCCTGTCGGCGGGCCGTGAGGCGCTGTTGGCGCAGGTGATCGCGCACTTTCGCCACACGCCGCACCGAGTCGTGGTCGTGTTCGACGGCGACCAGGCGAGCGAGACGGTACACCCGCTGCGCTGTGGCTCGCGGAGCCAGGTCATTTACGCACGGCGTGGTGAGACGGCCGACATGGTGATTGTGCGACTGGCGGCCGAAGAGCGGGCGTGTGGCGTGTCCGTCGTGGTGGCGAGCGATGATCTGGAGGTGCGATTGGGGGGCGCGAGCTACGGGGCGGCGGAAGCCCGGGCGGCGGACGTAGCACACGCGCTGAACGCGGCGCCTCGCGATGTGGCGCGCCGGGCGCGACACCGCCAGGCGGTGCGGGAGTCCTGGCGGCGGGACGTGGACGACGCGGATGATGGCGCGGCGCGCGGGCACCCGCGCCGCGGCAACCCACGCCGGGCCCCCAAACGCAGGTGCGGGGAGCGGAAGGGGCCGGCGTTCTGACGCCAGAATGTGTCGGATCGGTTCAGACATTTGGGGGCCGAAAGTCGGTCGAAGAACGGAGAGCCGCGCGCGCACTCGACTCGACGCGGCGCGCGGGAAAAACGTGGTTAGGCGTTCCGGTCCGCGTTGGCGTGGATCGCGGCTCGCATGTAGGTGGCAATGTTAGGAGCCTGGAGTGCCGCTTTGGCAAGATTCGCCGTGAACCTGGGGTCATTGACGTAGAGATCGCCCAGGCCACGGTGCATCGGGTAGGCGCACGGATAAAACCAGCGCTCCAGGTGACGACGGTGCTCCTCCGCGAGATCCATCGCGCGCGGACTGTCGGGCGCCAGGCCTTCGGCGCTGGCGGCGGCGAAGTTGGCCATCAGGGCGGCGAACTCGGCGCGCATGCGCTTCCAGTCATCCTTGGTGTACGACGAGGTGCGGCGGTGCGATTCCGCCCAGGCGTCGGTACCGCCCCAGCGTTGTTCCGCCTCGGCGTGGTGCGCGAGTGGATCCTGATCGCCGAAGACTTCCAGCATTTCGTGTGGTTCAAGGGTAATGCCCATCGTGCGTGCCTCCATCAGTGTTTCAACCGTCGAGAGCATGCGCCGCAACGTCTTGATCCGATCGCTGAGTAAGGCGTGCTGCCGCCGCAGATGCTCGTTGGGATCGGTGCGTGGGTCGTCGATGATCGCCTTCACCGCGTCGAGCGGAAAACCCAATTGGCGATAGCAGAGGATGCGTTGCAGGCGCTCGATGTCGTCTACTGAGTAGCCTCGGTAGCCATTTTTCAGGCGCACGTCGGGGCGCAGCAGCCCGAGATCGTCGTAGTGGCGCAGTGCGCGGACAGTCACGCCGGCGAGTTTCGCGACCTGGCCAACTGTGTACGTCATGTGCGCCGTCACCTCCATGCGACATGCTAAACCATGACGGTACGTGAGGGTCAAGGGCACGCTGGCGAACGGCTCATTGATGAACGGCCCAATGGCGACACCGCGTGCCGACGGCGGCGTGGCGGTGCGTTATACAATGACCCGGTGGGCGATCTGATCCGCCGCCATCAGGGCCGCGGGCGGCGCCGAACGCGTGCGCCGGATGGCGAGGGCGTCGCCGACGCGAGCTTGTGCCCCCTGGAGCCGAGGGAAAAGGAGAACGAGATGGCAACCACCGCCGACCGTGTCGAGGCCAGTGCGGTCGCACCGTTCGCGAATTGCGCGCTCACCGATTTCGCGCGTGAGGACAATGCTCGCGCGCAACGCGATGCCCTGCGGCAGGTGGAGTCCGAATTCGGGCGAACGTATCCGCTCATTATCGGGGGCGAGCGCGTTGAGACAGGGACGACGTTTCCAAGTCGGGATCCCGCGCATCCGGACCAGATCCTCGCCAATTTCGCGAAGGCCGGAGTCGCGGAGGCGAACAAGGCGGTGGAGGCGGCGTGGACCGCGTTCCAGGCGTGGCAATACACACCGGCTGAGCAGCGGGCGGCGTATGTCTTTGAGGCAGCGCGGTTGATGCGTGAGCGGCGCTTCTACTTCAACGCGTTGCAGATCTATGAGGTGGGCAAGAGTTGGGTGGAGGCCGACGCCGATGTGGCGGAGGCGATCGACTTCCTGGAATATTACGCGCGTGAGGCGCTGCGTCTGGCGGGTCCGCAACCGGTGGTGCCATCACCCGGTGAGAAGGGCGCGCTCTACTATATCCCGCTTGGGGTTGGCGCCGTCATTCCGCCGTGGAACTTTCCGGGCGCGATCATGGTGGGGCTGACATCGTCGGCACTGGTGACGGGCAACACGCTGGTGCTCAAACCCGCGAGCACGGCGGCGCTAATCGCGGCGCGGTTTGTGGATTTGCTCATCGAGGTGGGGGTGCCGGCGGGCGTGGTCAACTTTTTGCCCGGGCCGGGTGGGGTCATCGGCGACGCGCTGGTCGAACATCCATTGACGCGGTTCGTCTCGTTCACGGGATCGCGCGAGGTGGGACTGCGCATCAATGAGATCGCGGCGAAGCCGCGGCCGGGGCAGAAGTGGATCAAGCGCACGGTCCTGGAGATGGGTGGCAAAGACGCGGTGGTTGTGGACGAGACCGCGAACCTGGAGGAAGCGGCCGCGGCGATTGTCGCGTCGGCGTTCGGATTCCAGGGGCAAAAGTGCTCGGCGGGATCGCGCGCGATCGTGGTGGAGTCGGTCTACGACGAAGTGGTGCGGCGCGTGGTGGAGCGGACCGCGACGCTGACGGTGGGGGACACAACGGACCCCGCGAACTACATGGGACCGGTCGTAGACGAGAACGCCTACCGCAAGATTCTGGACTACATCGAAGTTGGCAAGCAAGAGGGGACGCTGCTGCAGGGCGGGGACCGGCTGGCGCGTGATGGCTATTTCATCGCGCCGACGATCTTCGGCGATGTGAAGCCGGACGCGCGGCTGGCCCAGGAGGAGATCTTTGGGCCGGTGCTGGCGTGCATCAAGGCGCGCGACTTCGACGACGCGATGGCCATCGCGAACGGCACGGAGTACGGCCTGACGGGTGCGCTCTTCTCCAGCGACCCGGAGCGGATCGAGCGGGCATCGCGCGAATTCCACGTTGGCAACCTCTACTTAAACCGGAAGTGCACCGGCGCGCTGGTCGGGGTGCATCCGTTCGGCGGCTTCAACATGTCGGGCACGGACTCCAAAGCGGGTGGTCCAGATTACCTGCAACTCTTTCTGCAGGCGAAGTCGGTCGCCGAGAAGGTCGGAGGCAGGAAGTAGCTGGACGGCCGATGGGCCGCGAGCCAGGTGATTGGATGAGCGGCCATGCTGGCATATCTCGACTGCTTTTCCGGGATCAGCGGGGACATGTTGCTGGGCGCGCTGGTGGACGTCGGGGTGGATCTGGAGGCGCTGCGAGCGCGCCTGGCAACGCTGCCGCTGGGCGGGTTCCACCTGGACACACAGCGGGTTGTTCAGCATGGGTTGGCCGGGACGCGGGTGGCGGTCGTCGTCGAGAAAGAAGGGCTCGGCCCAGAGCGCACCCTGGACGCGATCGAGCGACTGATTCGGGCCGGCGGCCTGCCGGAGCGCGCGCGGGACCGATCGCTGGGCATATTTCGGAAGCTCGCCGAGGCGGAGGCGCGCATCCACGGGACGACGGTGGAGGCGGTCCATTTCCACGAGGTCGGCGCCGTGGATGCCATCGTGGATGTGGTGGGGACGGCGCTGGGGCTAGAGCTCCTTGGGATTGACGACCTGTACTGCTCGGAGCTGCCACTGACATCCGGGCGCGTACGCGGCGCGCACGGCGTGCTGCCGGTGCCGGCGCCGGCCGCATTGGAGCTGCTGCGCGGGACGGGAGCGGGCTGGAGGCCGGTGGATGTGGAGGGTGAGCTGGTGACGCCAACCGGCGCGGCCGTGTTGGCGGCGCTGGCGCGCTTCGAGCGGCCGGAGGTGCGGGTCACGAGCGTTGGGTATGGTTTTGGGCGGCGCGAACTGCCGTGGGCAAACTGCCTGCGCCTGGTCGTGGGTGAGGCGCCTGGGACTGAACCTGGGACGAGAATTGGGGTCGCGAGCAATCCGGACTGGGAGCGCGACGCGGTCGCCGTGCTCGAAGCAAATGTGGATAACATGACGGGGGAGGCGCTGGGCTGGCTGATGGAGCGGCTTCTGGCGGCTGGGGCACTGGATGTAGCCTACGCGCCGTTGCAGATGAAGAAGCACCGCCCGGGCACGCTGCTGATGGTGATCACGGAACCCGAGCGGGCCGAGGAGCTGGCGGGCCTGGTGGTGCGCGAGAGCGGGACGCTGGGCGTGCGGATCGCGGAGATGCGGCGTCTGAAAGCGGGACGGCGGGTCGAGCGGATCGCAACGCCGCTGGGCGAGGCAAGAGTGAAGCTTCGCCTGGCGGGAGACGAGGTGGTTGGGCTCGCGGCGGAATATGAAGACGCGCGCGCGCTGGCGGAGAGGCAAGGCCTGCCGCTGGGCGAGGCGATGGCGCGCATCGAGGCGGCGGGGCGCGAGCGGTTCGGGCTGGGTGGCGATGAGGCGGGGGACTGAGGCTCACATAAAGGCCGCACAGGACACGGCGCGCAGCGAAGAGATGGCGGTCGCGGCGCTGGGGGCCTCTGGCAAACCGCGCGCCCGCTGGCGGAAGGGTGGCTAGCGGCGCGTTGGAGCGGAGTGGGATGGCGTCCGCCTCGGGCAAACGCTATAACTCACGGTAGACACCGGGCGGGAGGGGCTGTTGTCGTCCACCCGGCGGCACTCGCGCGGGGCGGTGCCCGGTGTGTGGAAGGCGGGAGGCCGCGCGTATGAATCCCCAGCGGGCTCAACCGGATGAGCCAGGAGACGTGGAGCAGGGACAGTCGACGAAGCCCAAGCGGCTGTCGTGGTCGGACTACATCGAGGAGCAGATCCGGTCGGCGCAGGAGCGCGGTGAGTTCCGCAACCTGGAGGGTCATGGGAAGCCGCTCCAACTCGACGAGAATCCCTGGGCGGGCGAGCGGGCGATGGCGTACAGACTGCTCAAGGCGAATAACGTGGCGCCGCCGGAGATTGAGGCCGGGCGGGCGGTGGATGACGATCTGGCGCGCGCTGAATCGGCGCTGGCGACGCTGCGGCGACGGCGCGATGACTTGCTGGGACGCAGGGCCGCGTTTCCAAGCGAGCGACGGGCCTACGAGATACTCCGGTCGAAGACCGAGATGCGCTATGCCGAGGCGCTGCGCGCGGCGAACAGCAAAATCCTCTCGCTGAACATCATCGCACCCGCGGCGCTGCACCGGCGCGTGATTGATGTGGAAGCGCGTTTGCGGGCGTTCCATGAGGAGTTCCCGGCTGCGACGGTGGCGGAAGGCGGAGCATAGCGCGACTCGCGGACGTCGAGGGCGCGATACGTGCCATGATGCGCGCAAGGCTCTCTATCCTTGACACGGCGGCACAAGGAAGGAACATGGCCGGGCCGGTAGGGAGGGGCACCGAGGAGGGTACGGAGGAAGCGTGCGCATGACACCTACGCAACGACGGGGACCGGGTTGGCATCCCGGGCTCTTCACCGACATGTATCATCCCGACGCGGCATACGTGAGTTGGGTAGCTGGCCGGAACGGCGTCGCCACATTCGACCTGTATACGCGCACCGCGCCGTTCGGCGGGGCGTATCTTCTGCTGGCCGGCCTCGAGCAGGCGCTCGAATTTGTCGAGGGCTTTCGCTACACGGCGGAGGAGTTGGGGTTCCTGGCGCGCATTCGCGATTACGATGCCGCGTTTCTCGACGAGCTGGCGGAGGTGCGTTTCACCGGCGACATCCAGGCCATGCCGGAGGGCAGCATCGCGTTTCCCAATGAGCCGCTGCTGCGGGTGTCGGCTCCGTTTCGCGAGGCGATCCTGATGGAGTCGGGGCTGCTGCAGGCCCTGAACCTCTCGACCCTGATTGCCACCAAGGCCGCGCGCATCGTCCAGGCGTCGCACGGACGTCGGGTATCGGAGTTCGCGTTTCGGCGGGCGCAGAACCCGCTGACTGTCGCACGATCATCCTTCATTGGGGGATGCTCCAGCACCTCGCTGCTGGCGGCCGCGTTCGAATATCGGCTGTTGGCGACGGGGACAGTCCCACACGCGCTGATTGAGCTCTTTGCGACGGAGGAGGACGCGTTTCAGGCGGTGGCGGAGTCGTTCAATCGCTACACGCTATTGCTGGATACCTACGACGCGCGGCGGGCGATTCACACTGCGATCGAGGTGGCGCGGCGCGTCCGTGACCAACTCGGTCATACACTGGCGGCGGTGCGGCTGGATAGCGGCGATCTGGTGGCGGAGAGCCAATATGTGCGGAAACAGTTGGCGCGGGCTGACATGGGCCAGGTGCGGATTCTCGGGAGCGGCGACCTGGATGAGTTCAGCATTGCGGACCTGCTGGAGCGCGGTGCGGAATTCGACGCGTTCGGGGTCGGGACGGCGCTGGGCGCGGGACTGGGTAGTGTCGAGCATGGGATTGCTGGTGGCGCGCTGGGGGCGGTCTACAAGGAAGTGTGGTATGTCGACGAAGACGGAACCGAGCATCCCAAGATGAAATTGGCGGGAGACAAGTCCACCTGGCCGGGCAAGAAGGAGGTCTATCGGCATCCGCGTTGGGAAGAAGACGTGGTGCAGCTGGCGGCCGAGCCGGCGCCGGTGGGGTACACGCGGCTGTTGCGCCCGGTGATGCGCGCGGGGCGGATTGTGCCGGGAAGCCTGCCGCCGCTCTCGGAGGTGTGGGAGCTGGCCCAGGCGAACCTACACGCGCTGCCCCAGGCGTACCGCGCGCTGATCGTGACAGAACCTTACCCGATGCGCTACAGCGAGGCACTGCGGCAGTTGCGGGCGGACGGGGCGCGGGAGGTGTTGAAGGCTGAGCGATTGGGCGATGCCGCGGCGCAGGCGAGTTCGGATGGGCTCGAGACAAGCGCGTAGTCGACGGACGCCTCACAATTCATCGGACCTCGGCTTGTCGCGTGCGTCAGAACACCAGGTGGCCAGGGTGCCAGAAGTAGCTCAGATACACGATGAATGGCACGTAGAGGATCAGGTCAATCACCGGCAGGACAACCGCAAGCAGAGCAAGCCAGCGACCAGCACGCCAGGGCGGCCGCGAGGAGATGCGCAGGGCTACGACGGCGTAGACCAATACGAGAACGTAGAACGGGACAAAGTCTACCAACAGGTTCAGCAGGGGAGCGTGGTAGGCGACGATTACCAGGAGTGGGAAGACTGGCGCGAGGAGGAGCGACAGCGCGCAACTCAGCCAGGATGCCCAGTGGACGCGCGTGATCGACGAGGCTCGATTGCCCGGCTTGTGATCCTTCATCGTTCGGCTTCCTCTTGCG
The DNA here is from genome assembly GCA_025450405.1 of Ktedonobacterales bacterium. Taxonomy (GTDB): domain Bacteria; phylum Chloroflexota; class Ktedonobacteria; order Ktedonobacterales; family JADMIN01; genus JANWHL01. Next base: position 890 of record JANWHL010000294.1, on the reverse strand, counting down.
GTCATGATCAGGTGCGGCTGGGCACTGACGCGCACGTTACCACGTCGCGAGTTAGCGACGGGCGAGCACCTCCTCGCGCCGCCAGGTGGCGGCGCCAAGCAGGATGAGCACGGCGTCTATGGCGAGGGAGACGAGGACGGCGGCCACCGGGCCGAAGGGCTCCCAGGTCTGAATGTTGATGGCGACGATGACAAACACCAGCAGCACCGGGATCAAAATCAGGCTGGAGATTTGCTGGGCGGCGTTGTAGGTGCGTACTCGCGAAGAGATGAGGCTGGCAACGACGGCCCCGAACGTGGAGACCGCGGGGACGAGGGCGATCATGGAGAGGGCGAGCCCGATCGGGACAAGCCGCAATTTACTCAGACCAAGCGTAACCGTGATTTCGATGCCATAGGTCACAATGGCGATGGCAGAGTAGGCAAGGGTGGGGAGCACAGCGCCAATGACCTTGCCGCCAAAGATGGCGGTGTTGGAGGCGGGAGTGGCCAGCAGCGGGGCGAGGTTGCCCTGCTCCTTTTCGCCGGCGAATTGGCCGGCGGCGATGCCGACGCTGCCGCTCGTGGGCAGCAGGCCCACCGTAAGGAGAAAGACGGCCATGGTGGTGCCAAGCGCCGTCCGACCGCTGGTGGTGGTGGCCTGGGCGGCAATGGGCACGATGACCACGACGACAAACACGAGTGGAAAGACGAGCGAAAATAACACGCTCACGAGCTGCGTCGTGCGGTCGCGGAGCGATTCAAGGGTGGCGCGGCGCGCTATGAGCCACATGACACGCGCGGTGCTCGGGAGGGAGCTTTCGCGGTTCGTTGCGCGGGTAGAAATCATCGCTGTGGCTCACGTTTCCGAGGTGGGGCGGTCCGCCGCTACGCCGTCCGCCGCTACGCCGT
>JANWHL010000293.1 GCA_025450405.1 Ktedonobacterales bacterium | reverse complement strand
GGGCCGAAGCGCGGAGCCGGGATGCCGCCACTCCGCGCCCGCTCGATCGCCCGGCGGGCGCCCGCGTGGATCAGCTCACGCGCCACTTCCGGATGCACGCTCTCCGCGGCGTAGCGCGAGACGGATCGCTTGACCTCGACCGTCTCCACCTCAGGCACCAGCGCTTTCGCCTCCGCCGCCGTCACTTGATCGCCCGTCACGAGCACGATCGGCACACCATAGTGGGCGGCCACCAGCGCGTTGAGGGCCGACTCGCCGACGATTTGGCCGTCGAGACGCACCTCCCAGATCGCGCGAGGATTGTAGGTGTGGCTGAGCACGGCCTGGCTCGCGCCCACGGATCCGTGATAGCCGAGGAAGATGATCGCGCCAAAGCTCGCGTCGAGCCCCTCCATCATATACAAAGGTTTGTGCTTGCCGGTGAGGAGCGCCGCGCGGGCGTGGATCTGGTCCGGAGCCAGATTGCGCATGCTGGAGTGCGAGTCGTTAACCACGAACTCGGTCGCCCCACCTTGCTCCGCGCCATCTATAGCCGCGTTCAACTCGCCGAGCAACAGCCGCCGCCCCAGGTCATAGTCATGGCTGCCCACCATGATCTGGTCCCAATCCACGATGCCGGCCACGCCCTCGAAGTCTGTAGAAATGTAGACCTTCATGCCGTGTCCTCCCGCGTCGCCTCGATCCGGCAGGGCCGGCCGATCGGTCGGCCCTGCGCGTCGCGCGGCAGCTTGTGCTTCCCTGGCGTGTTGCGGTACCGCAGCCGCTCCACCGGCCGGCCGCCGGCCAGGTGCTCGCGCACGATCTCCTCGACGTCCTCCACCTGGACGCCCCAGTACCACACGGCTTCGGGATAGACCACGACCATCGGGCCATTGCCACACTGATCGAGGCATCCCGAGTGATTGACCCGTACGCGCCCTTTGAGTCCGGCCTCGGCCACCAGCCGTTTCATGCGCGCGTGCACACCCAGACCGTCCCCGTCCACCCGCGGGCACCAATCGCCGCTCGTGCAGACAAAGACATGCTTCGCCCAAATGCGGCCGGTGGGGCGCGTGCGTCGTCCGGGAACTGGCCGCTCCGCGGGCAGGCTCTCCTCGCCGGTCACATCATTCCCGGCCATTGCCCACCTCCAGCCGCGTGTGTTTCACTCCCGTGTTTCACTCGAATGCGAGGGCCAGCGCCGGCCCCACTACACGATTGGTGAGGTCCTCCAGGTCGGTGGCGAACGGGTACTCACTCGGTCCCCAAAGCTCGAGCGCCAGCGCGATGCAGCGTGCGCGATCCGCCTCATCCACCAGGTCGACCTCGTCCCCCTCATCCCCCGCGCCCGCGTCCCCCCGCGCGGCCTCAGCCCCCTGGGCGGCCGATCTCCCCGCGTCATAGTCCTCCCACCACCCTTGGCGCAGGACCACGCGCTCGAACGCCTCGGCGGTCGTGCCCACCGGAAGCAGGTCGGCAAATCGCTCTGGGTGCCCGCGCTCGGCCTCGATCTCCTCGGCCGTCAGCGGTTCAGACGCGAACGCGGTCGGATCGCTGACGTACCGGTCTACCGCGTTGCCGTCGCGGGCCAGCCGATAGCCCGACAGCCCATCGCCATAGATGAACACCGAGAACACGTCGGCGCCATCGAGCGCCGCTGAGATGGCCACATCGAGGCCCTCGCCGCGTGTACCAACTTCCAGCACGGGCACCCACGGGGCATCGTGCGCGCGAAAGATCAGATAGCGATAGGCGGCTTTAAGACCCGGATCGGCGGCACGCGCCAGCACCGCCGAGTACGTCCCCTCCAGCCGGAGGACACGCGGGCGGTCATCCGCGGCGAAGATCGCCGTCAGGGCCTCCTCCACGGCTTCCGGTGTGGCCCCACGCACATGGAGCATGGTGGAGGCGACAAGTGGCTCCCCCGCTGGATCGGGGCCGTGTTCAGGTCGCGTATCGGTCATGCCCGCATTCTAACCCGTCTGGCGGGACGGCGTCAAAGCCGCTCCAGTCACGGTTTCCAACCTTGCGCCGCGCCCCAGCGTCGTGTCACGATGTAAGGTGTGCCGCCGTGAGGGCATGCGCGCGCGATGTCCGCGTACGTCCACGTCCGACCTCGTACCTGTTCACTCAATCACCCGATCACGTCCCCGATCACCTCGCCATTCGTGGTAAGATCGCGCGCGGTAAAATCTCGCGCGGTGGGGACACCAGACGGGCCAGAGGATATGCCCGCCCGGATCGCGCGTCAGCGCTGTCACCCCAGCGCCCAATGGCCGCGGCGCGGACCACGGACAGCCAACAGAAAGATGCCAGGGACCCATGCGGGCCGACGAATACTCCGAGGAGCGGGTCACGTCAGATGGGCTGGCCATACCCATCGGGCGTCGGCATCTCCACGACGCGTCTGCCGGCGAGCCCGGCGCGCGGGCGGTGGCCGAGGTGAACACGGTCATCGACGCCTTCGTCGCCAATCACTACGCGTTCCATCCCCATCGCGCCATCTGGGACGGCCGCCACGCGCTAGATGGCCGCATCCCCGACTTCAGCGCCAGCGCCATTGCCGAGCGCATTGCCGCATTGGAGCGCTGGCGAGCTCGCCTGCGCGCGCTACGCCCGCGCGCTGGGTTCAACCCCGCTCACCAGGACGCTGGCCCGAGCTTCGAAACCACCGCGCTGCGCTCTCAGGTGGCGCGCGACCTCGCCATGGCCGAGCACGCCTGCGCCGAGGAGCTCTTTCGTTGGCGCGAGTGGCGACAGCACGAGCGGAATCCCGGCTTCTACCATGGCATCCTGGATGTCTCCATCTATGTCAAGCGCCCCTACGCGCCCGCGGCAGACCGCCTGGAAGCTCTCACCCGCCACCTGCGCGGCGTGCCCGCGGTGCTGGCGGCTGCGCGCGCGAATCTGCGCGAGTCAGCGTCGCGGCCCACCCTGGAGCAGTCCGTATTCGCGTTTCGCGAGCTCGCGGATTACTACCGCAACCAGTTGCGCGCGGCCGGTGCCGCCATGGCCCCCACGCCCGCGCGCCAACAGGCGTTCCACGAAGCCATTGGCATCGCCTCAGGCGCCGTCCAGGAGTTCGTCGCCTCCCTGCGCGAGCGGCTGGGCCAGGCCACCGGCAACTTCCGAGTCGGTCCGGCGGCGCTCGCGGCGATGCTTCACCACGGCGAGCTGGTGGACCTGCCGCTGGAGCGCCTACGGGCCGTGGGGCTGGACGACCTGGAGCTCAATCAAGCACGCGCCAGCGAGATCGCCGGCCGCCATGGTCTCACTCCCCTCGAAGCGTTTGACCGTCTCACCCAGGATCGCTACCAGGCGCACGAGGTGCTCACCACCGCCACGCGGGTCGTGGCTGAGCTGCGCGCCGTCCTCGCGGAGAGCGGCATGGTGGCCATGCCCGATGCCGCCCTCTGCCACGTCGTCGCCACGCCATCGTTTATGCGCGCCGGTGCGGCGTTCATGGATGCTCCAGGCCCGTTTGAGACGCCGGGCCAACCAGCGTACTTCTATATCACCCTGCCCGACCCCGACTGGCCGGCCACGGTCCAGGCCGACTGGCTCGCCAAGCTCAATCCCTGGGGTCTGCGCAACACCGCCGCGCACGAGACCTATCCCGGCCACTTGCTCCATTTCCTGCGCGTGGGTCGTCATCCGGCCGATGTGGCGCGCGCGTTCACCTCCTATGCCTGTGTCGAAGGGTGGGCGCACTACGCGGAGCAGCTCATCCTCGAAGCCGGATACGGAGCTGGCGACGATTGGGCGGAGCTGGCGCAGGTCGGCATGGCCGTCCTGCGCGATTGCCGCTATCTCGCCACTCTCGATCTGCACGCAGGGTCGACCACCATCCCCGAGGCGGCGGCCTTCATCGAAGCGCGCACACATCTGGCGCCAATTCGCTGCCAGCAGGAGGCGGCGCGCTGCGCGCAGGACCCCGGTTCTCTCTATTACGCGCTCGGCAAGCTGATGGTGCTCAAGCTGCGCGCGGACTACCAGCGCGAGGCGGGCACCGAATACTCGCCGCGACGCTTCCACGACGCGCTGCTCGCGTGCGGGGCGCCGCCGGTCCCCCTGGCGCGACGCATGCTCTTGCGCGACCCGACCGGCGATCCCGTCTAGTCGCGCGCCAGGTTCGCCCCCTCGCCGACCACCCGCGCCGCGATCGCCCATACCGCGCGGTACAATAGGATGTTGCCATGCCCGACCTGCCAGTGCGATCCACCTGAGCGATCAACCTGAGCGATCCTCGAACCACCCGCGCGAGAACGCCGCGCCAGACGGCTAAGGAGCTTTGCCCCGTGTCCTCGCCCTCCACACCGCCCTCGTCTACCGCCACGACCGCGCCCACGGCGACCGCGCCCGAACGGCGGCCCTATGGCCAGGAGGCCATCGCCACCAACGAGCTGGAGGCGTGGCCGAATCCTCGCCCCGAGCGCGACTACACGATCCACTTCGAGATCCCCGAGTTCACCTGCCTCTGCCCCCGCTCGGGCTATCCCGATTTCGCCACCGTCGTCATTGACTATGTGCCGGACGCCTCGGTCATCGAGTTGAAGAGCCTCAAGCTCTACATCAACGGCTACCGTGATCGCGGCATCAGCCACGAGGCGGCCGCCAACCAGATTCTTGACGACCTGATGGCGTCGCTCGCGCCCCGCTGGATGCGCGTAGTGGGCGAGTTCAACGTCCGCGGCAACATCAAGACGACCATCGTCGCCGAGCATGCGCGCCAGGGCTACACCGGCCCGCGGCCCGAATATCGCCGCCCCACCTTCAGCGGCATCTAGCCTCAGCGACCACGAATCCGCCCGGCCGTTTGGATCATCGGCGATCAGGTGGTACAATGCCGCTGCCCGTGGTGGATGGTCCTGGGTTCGTCAAACGGTATCACTTGATCGCTCGATCGTAGAAACGCGTAGTCGCGGGCGTGCGTGCCTTGCGGGAGGATAGCTTACGGCGAAGCGGAATCGCGTCATCCAGGTCGATGGACCTGGTGGGTCAGAGCGTGCGTTCCTGGCCGCGCTGGAGTTGGCGGGCGAGGATGCCCTGTGGAACGCCGATGACTCTCTGGCCGAGCTGGCTTCTCTCGCCAGCACAGCCGGTGCCGAAGTGGTCGGGACGATGGTGCAACGCCTGCGGGCGCCAGACCCAGCCTATTATCTGGGCCGCGGGCGCGCGCGCGAGCTGGCGGACCTGGTCACCGAGCACGACCTCGATCTGATCATCTTTGACGACGAGCTCTCCCCCTCGCAGCAGCGCCACCTCGAGACGCTGACCGGCACACGCGTCATCGACCGAACCGCCCTCATTCTCGACATCTTCGCGCAGCATGCGCGCACGCGTGAGGGCCAGCTCCAGGTGGAGCTCGCCCAGCTGGAATATCGCCTGCCGCGCCTGACTGGCCACGGTCGCCAGCTCTCACGCGTGGGCGGCGGATCGCGCGGCTCGGGCGGCGGCGGCGTGGGTGGCGCCATTGGCGTCCGCGGCCCCGGTGAGACCAAGCTGGAGGAAGATCGCCGTCGCATCCGCGCGCGCATCAGCGAGTTGGGCCGCGACCTGGAGGTCGTGCGCCAGCACCGCGCCCGGCAGCGGGGCCAGCGGGCCGAGCGCGCCATTCCCGTGGTGGCGATCGTCGGCTATACCAACTCGGGGAAATCCACCCTGTTCAATGCGCTGACCGCGGCTGGTGTGGTCGCGGAGAACAAGCTCTTCGCCACGCTTGACCCAACCACCCGCCACCTCACCCTTCCCACCCACCAGGAGATCCTGCTGACCGACACCGTCGGCTTCATCCAGAAACTGCCGACGAGCCTGATCGCCGCCTTTCGGGCTACCCTGGAGGAGGTCGTCGAGGCCGACCTGCTGCTGGAAATCGTGGACATCACCCACGAGAACGCCATCGAGCAGTCCGAGACGGTCAACGACGTGCTGGCCGAGCTTGGCGCCGTCGACAAGCCGCGGGTAACCGCGCTGAACAAGATCGATCGCCTCGCCGACGCCGATGCCGTGGATACCACCCTCTTCACCAATGCCGTCCCGGTCTCCGCCATCACGGGCCGCAATCTCGACACGCTGCTGGTGAAAGTCGGCGAGGTGATTCGCGCGAAGATGGTGGACGTACGCGTGCGCCTGCCCTTCGAACGCGGTGACCTGGTGGAGCTCTTCCACCGGCGCGGGCACGTGGCGAGCGAAACGCCCGACGCCGACGGTGTGGTGGTGGTAGGGTCGCTGCCGCGGCCCCTTCTCAGCCCCTTCGCGCCATTCATGCTGGGTCCGCGCGGGCGGCGTACCAGCTCTCGGCCGAATGTCATCGCGCCCGAGGCGACGGCCGTTCCGTAGCGGCGCCGGTTCACCTTAACCGCTTCACCAAGGCTGGATCATCCGAGATTGAACTGCAGGATGTTCAAAAAGACCGCCGCAAAGACCAGCACATTGCACACCACGATCGTGATCTTCGCCATCCGCGGATTGAACCGCCGCAGTAGCACCACGCCGATCGTCACGACCAGAATGACCGCCACCTTATACGCGATGAGCGCGGCGAAGCCATAGTGGCTCAGCAGCGTGCTCATCAACGGATTGCCCTCGCGCATCCCAATGCCGAGCGCCACATAGGTGCTGACAAGATCCGCGATATTCAGCACGAAAAACAGTGTGAGCCAGATGTACAGCGCCGGCGTGATCTGACGCGCGCGTGTGGCTTCCATGTCGCCCCCCGAATGTCTCTCTGTGCGGGCTGGCGCCCTTGGGCCGTGGCTGGCCCACGTTGGCCATCATGGCCGGCTTCCCACAACGTCTCCGCCATTGCCGGCATGGCCATCTCCTTATCACGTGGCGTGCCAAACCGAAAGATCGCGGCCCGATTGTCGAAACGGATGAGCGTTTGTGTACCGTGCGGCGATGTGCTATGCTGGCCCTCGACAACGGGCCGCCCGCTGAGCTGAAATGGGAACCCCGCAACCGGAAACCCTGATACCAGGTGTGGAGAGTCCCCGCCGGCGGGTTTCGCGGCCGCGGACCCCTCGTTGCGGTTTCTTGGCGGTTGCAACCGCGACGCCTCATCCGAATTCGTCTCATCCGGCTTTGGTATGATTGGAGGCGCGCGATGGTGAACAACTGGGTCCCTCGGCGCGGCCCCGATCGCGACATGGAGCGCCGCGTCCGGCAAATCCGCGAGCTGGTCCGCCTCAGCAACACGCTGCGCGTCGATCTCGGCCTCCAGGAGATCCTGCTGCGGCTGGCCGACGCCGTCACCACCACCATCGGCTTCGGCGTGGCGGCCTTCAATCTCGTCTGCCCCAACACACCGTACATGGAAGTGGCCGCTGTGGTCGGCCTCTCACCCGAAGAGTACGAGCGTCTGCGTCAGGCCCCGCCCGAGCTCAATCGGGTTCTCGCCATCATGCGGCCGGAGTGCTGCGTCAGCCACTCCTATTTCATCCCCCACCAGTATCAAGCGGCGCTGAGCGATCTCATGAGTGGCATGGAGACCATCCTCGTTGCCCCGCCCCCGCCCGCCGCCGGCACCCGTGTGTCCGACACCTGGGATGCCGCGGATATGTTGCTGGTGCCCCTCGTCAGCGGCCACACCGGCGCCCTCCTCGGCGTCCTCTCGCTCGACCAGCCGCAAGATGGCAAAGTCCCCAGCCAGGAAACCATCGAGGTGGTCGAGCTCTTCGCCAACCAGGCGGCGGCGGCCATCGACATGGCGCGCCACTTCGACGAACGTGAGCGCGATCACCGGGTGCTCCAGGCCGGTGTGGAGGATCTGCTACGCCAGATGGAGGAGGTCGGCCGCGGCAATCTCGCCGTCCGCGCGGACCTCGCGGGCACCCCGCTCAGCCCCATGGCCGAGGCCATGAACACCGTGTTGCTGCGGCTGAGCGGGGTGTTGCACGACGTCCGCGAGGCGAGCGAGGTGGTCACTCGCAGCGCGGCCGCCGTGCAGGCGTCCGCCACCCAGCTCGTGGCGGGCGCGCATGTGCAGGAACGCCAGATTCGCGAGGTCTCCAGTGCCGTCGCGGGCATGGCGGCCGGCGTGCGTCACATCTCCGAAACCGCCGCCGCCGCCGCGGAGGTGGCCAGCGAGGCCATCACCCTCTCGCACGATGGCGGCGAGGCGGCGGTGCGGGCGGCCGCTGGGATGAGCGCCGTGCGCGAGATGACCCTCCAATCGGCGAAGCGCATTAAGCGCCTTGGTGAAAGCACCCAGGAAATCGGCGAGATCGCCCAACTCGCCTCGGACTTCGCCGATCAGACTCGCCTCCTCGCCGTCAACGCGTCCATCGAGGCGGCTCGCGCCGGCGACCATGGCTCTGGCTTCTCCATCGTCGCCCAAGAAGTGCGGACCCTCGCCACCAACAGCGCCGATGCCGCCAAAGCGATCCGTGCGCGCATCCAGGGCATCCAGAGCGATACCAGCGCCGTCGTGGTCACGATCGAGGAGAGCACGCGCCAGGTGGTCATCCAGTCGGAGCTGGCGGCGCATGCCGGCGCCGCTCTCGAGGCGGTGGACATTGTCACCCAGCGCATCGCCGCGGCCATCGAGGAGATTACGGGGACCGCCGGCCGGCAGGCCCAGGCCGCGAGCACCATCGCCCGCTCGATGGCGGATATCTCAGACATTACCACCCGCACCCGCGACAGCATGGAGCGGATGCATGGCTCCATGGAGCAGCTCGCGCACCTCGCGCGCTCGGTCCTGGGAGGCATCAGCGTCTTCCAACTTGAGCCAGCGTATGCGGCGCCGGCCCTCACATCCAACGGCGACCCCGCGTTCAGCGGCGTGATCGCTCCCACCGGGTGGACCGCCGGACCCGCCATGGGCGCGCCGGCTGGCGCGCCGCCCCCATTCCCCTACCAGTCGGGCCAGCTATCCTACCAGTCGGGCCCACTCCCAGTGCCGTCGGGCCCACTCCCGCTCCAGTCGGGCCAGTTGGCCTATCCCTCGGGCCCGCTCTACACCCAAACCGACACGACCCAGCCCATGACGATGCCGCCCCCAGAGACCTGGGCCACTCCCAGCGCCCAGATGCCTACCGGGGACTTCCTGCCGGGCCCCGTGCCGCCGCTCGGCAGCGGCGCCCTCCCGCGCCCCACCAACTCCACCCGTCCGGCCACGACGCCGGGAGGCGCCAACACGGCTCTTCCGAACTCGCCCAACACCAACGCATCCATCCCGATCGTGCCCGAGCGGTCCAGCAACGCGGCCGCGACGGGCCAGAACGACGCCGATCCGGGCCGGGCGGCCTTCGGACAGGAAACGCCAGTGTCGTTCC
>JANWHL010000292.1 GCA_025450405.1 Ktedonobacterales bacterium | reverse complement strand
CCAATCGCCAGCTCGCCATACGCGATCAGCCCGCCGTAGAACGTGGCGTGGGGTAGCGCGACGTTGAGCAGCAGCCCGCCGATGGGCGAGCCGTGGGCGAAGCCCTCGATCTGTCGGCCAATGTAGCCGATGGCGTTGGGATCGAAGAATTGCGGGTCGGTCAGCTTTTGCAGGTCGGCATAGACGAAGGTGATGCCGAGGAAAAGCCGCAACGGCACCAGCATCCAGCCCGCGGGCAAGTGCGCGAGCGTGCCGAGCCGGGTGGCGGTCGGCGCGGGGCGCGGCGCCGGTTCGGCAGCGCGTCCGGCAGCGGCGGGAACGGCCGGACGCGTAGCGGGAGCTGCTGGGGTGGCGGCGGGCCGCGCGCTGATCGCCCGACGCGCGGCGGGGCCGCTGGTGGGCCGGCCGGGTGTGGCGGCGGAGCGCGCGGCGCCAGGGATGGTTGGTGTCGCTGAAGTGCGATGGTCGCGGCTCTGCTTGGGTGGACTCTCCATGAACGATGGTGCTCCAAGGGGGCGGTCACGAAAGCACTTGCAGTGGCTCCGGTGGGCGCGCAGCGCCACGCGGCCAGGACACACACGACGCGCTTCAAGTATCTCACTGTAGCGCGCGCGGATGTGAACGAGATGAGAAAAATCTGTGACCAATCTTATTCAACGGGTGAGGGGGCGGCTGCAGCGTCTTGGGAGGCAGAAGGCCACCAATACAGCACGCTTGCTTGACGCGCGCATGATCGCCCGGCTATCCTTAGCTCCAGAACAGCGCATAGCTTCGAGCAGGAGAAGTAAGCGCCTGACGCGTGAAGACAGCGAGCCGGAGGGGTGAGACCCGGCATCCGCGCGGTGGCCGAAATGGTCCTGTGAGCCGCGACCCGAACGGCAGCACGCCGTAGGGGACGCCGGGTGCCTCCCGTTAGCGAGGCAGAGCATCGGCCCAGCGCCATGGCGCAACGCCCGGGCTCGTCAATGAGGAGCCTTGCCGCACGCGTGCGGTCGGCTCGAAATTGGGTGGCACCACGAAGGTTTCTAACCTCTCGTCCCTGTGTAGGGCGAGGGGTTTTTTGTTGGCCTCCATCCCCCCTTCCTCTCCCGCGCGCCGCGGCGTGTCTCTCTCCCCGCGTCGTGACGCGAGGGAAGAGGCGGGGGATGGGAGCCGCCGGAGCCATCGAGCAATCATCGAGCAATCATCGAGCAATCATCGAGCAATCATCGAGCAATCATCGAGGAGTCATCGAAAGGAGCGCATCATGAGCGCACCAACCCGTACCAAGCCAGACGCCAAGCCCGACCGATCTTCCAGGCGCGATCCCGCGACTCAGCCCGCACCCGCCACCAAGGCAGACGCCCCGCGCCGCGAGCGGGTCTTTTCGGGCATCCAACCGTCGGGCAACATCCACATCGGCAACTACCTGGGCGCGATGCGCCACTTCGTCGCCGATCAAGACCAATTTGACAACATCTTCTGCATCGTGGACCTGCACGCCATCACCGTGCCACAGGACCCGGCGGAACTGCGCGCCGCGACACGCGAGCTGGCGGCGATGTATTTCGCCGTGGGCCTGGACCCGGAGCGCAGCAACGTCTTCGTGCAGTCGCATATCGCGGCGCACGCCGAACTGGCATGGATTCTTGGGTGCATCACCACCCTTGGCCAGCTCAACCGCATGACGCAGTTCAAGGTGAAGGCGGGCGAGGAGCGCGACGAGGCCAGCGCTGGCCTGTTCACCTATCCCGTGCTGATGGCCGCCGACATCCTGCTCTATCAGGCGGATGCCGTGCCAGTGGGCGACGACCAGCGCCAGCATGTGGAACTCACGCGCGATCTCGCGGAGCGGTTCAACTATCGCTTCGGCGAGACGTTCAAGGTGCCGCGGCCGCTGATCCGCGAAGTGGGCGCGCGCATCATGGCGCTGGACGACCCGGCCAAGAAGATGAGCAAGAGCGGTGGCGAGGTGTCGTATCTCGCGCTGACCGACGCCGCCGACGTGGTCCGCAAGAAGATCGCGCGCGCTACCACGGACTCGGAGCGCACCATCGTCTTCGACGAGAAGCGGCCTGGCATCTACAACCTGCTGACCATCTACGAACTGCTGGGCACGCAGAGCCGGGCGGAGATCGAAGCGGAGTTCGCGGGCAAGGGCTACAAAGAGTTCAAGGCGGCGCTGGGCGACCAGATCATCGCCGCGCTGGAGCCGATCCAGCGGCGCTACGCCACGTTCCAGGCCGACCCCGCCGAACTGGATCGCCTGCTGGCGGCGGGCGCCGAGCGCGTGCGGCCCATCGCCGCCGCCACGCTGGCGGCGGCCAAACGGGGTGTGGGGCTGGCGTAACCTCTCCGTTCTCCAAAACCTACCACTACATCCCACGAGGAGACAAAGCGTGTTTGGTTCCTGCTTCAGCGAGGACAGTTTCGCTTGGACCATCAGGTTCCAAGCCAGAGCTTCCCTCTCCACAGGCGTTTTGACTGTCCGAGGAACTCCCGGCCAGTTGGGTTCATGGACAATAACAGCAGTCGGAGTGGGCGATATGGGGGCTTGGTTTTCGCCTCTGAAAAGCCCTTCCACAGCAAGGATATGCGCCACCGCACAGAATGTCAAGCGATGAAAAACAACCGCCGATTTTGCTGCGATTGATGTTGGCTCAGGGCCGCTGAATCGCTGTAGAGGGACCGTTCCATGTCCACCACCATTGCGCGTCCGGCGCTCGTGCCAATCTGGCGCGATGTGCCGGCCGATCTCGATACGCCGGTCTCGGCCTACCTCAAGCTCGCCCGCGGGCCATACAGCTACCTGCTGGAGAGCGTGGAGGGAGGCGAGCGACTGGCGCGATACAGCTTTGTGGGCGTGGACCCGTATCTGGTGCTGATGGTGCGCGGCGAGACGGCGGAGTATCGGTGGATGGGGAGAGGGGGAGGACGGATCGAGCGGGTGGCCTGCCACGATCCGCTCGAATTGCTGCAACGGGAGCTGGCGCGGCGGCCGCTCGATCTGGCGGCGGGGCTGCCGGGCGCGCGCGGGTTCCACGGCGGGGCGGTGGGCTATCTCGCGTACGAGCTGGCCGCGCGCTTCGAGCCAAGCGTGCCGATACCGGAGCGGGATGCGCTGGGCTTGCCGGAGGCGGTGTTGCTCTTCAGCGATACGCTGCTGATCTTCGATCATGTGCGCCACACGGCGCGCCTGGTCACCCATGTGGATGCCGCGGCAACGGGCGGCGACGCCATGGCAGCGCGGGCCATCGCCGAGCGGCGGCTGGATGCGCTGGAGCGGCGGCTGCGCCGGGGGAGACCTAACCCCCCTGCCCCCGTCCCAACGTGGGAAGGGGGAGCGGGCGCGGTCGTCAACGACCGGCGGACGGCAGGCGCGGTCGTCAACGACCGGCGGACAGGCACCGGCATGAATGCCGTTCAGGCCGTTCTCGGCTCCGAGCGTTCGCCGGGCCTTCAGGGCCGCGAGGCGCCGGGGTGCGCGCTGGAGCCGCGCGCAGCGTATGAGGCGGCGGTGGCGCGCGCGAAGGAGTATATCGCGGCGGGCGACTGCTTCCAGGTGGTGCCGTCGCGCCGGGTGGCGCGTCCGCTGGACGCACCGCCATTCGAGGTCTACCGCGCGCTACGCTCGATCAACCCCTCGCCGTATATGTTCTATCTAGCGCTGGGCGAATTCGCGGTGGCGGGCGCGTCGCCCGAATTGCTGGTGCGGGTGGAGGATGGCGAGGTGGCGATCCATCCCATCGCCGGCACCAGGCGGCGTGGCGCGACGCCCGCCGAGGACACCGCGCTGGAGGCGGAACTACGCGCCGATGAGAAGGAGCGGGCCGAGCATGTGATGCTGGTGGACTTGGGCCGCAATGATGTGGGACGGGTCGCTGAGCCGGGGAGTGTGCGCGTGGCGCAGTTCCTGGACGTGGAGCGCTACTCGCATGTGATGCATCTTGTTTCGCACGTCACCGGGCGGCTGCGGCGCGATCTGACACCGTTCGACGCGCTGCGGGCGGGCTTTCCCGCCGGGACGGTATCGGGCGCGCCCAAGATTCGCGCGATGCAGGTGATCGCGGAGTTGGAGGGCGAGCGGCGCGGCCTCTATGCGGGCGCGGTGGGTTACTTCGGCTACGACGGCAACCTCGATACGTGCATCGCGCTGCGCTCGCTGGTCTTGAAGGACGGCATGGCCTATGCGCAGGCGGGCGGCGGCGTGGTGGCGGACTCCGATACGGGGCGCGAGTTTGAGGAGACGGAGAACAAGCTGCGCGCCGTGCTGGCCGCGCTGGAGGAGGCGGAGGCGCGATGCTCCTGCTGATCGACAACTACGACAGCTTCACCTTCAACCTGTATCAGTATCTTACGGAGTTGGGCGCGGAGGTGTTGGTGCGCCGCAATGACGCGATCACGGTGGATGAGGCCGCGACGCTGGCGCCGGAGCGCATCGTCATCTCGCCGGGGCCGTGCGCGCCGGACGCGGCGGGCATCTCGTGCGCGCTGATCGCGCGGCTGGGACCAACGATCCCGATCCTGGGCGTCTGCCTGGGCCACCAGTGCATCGGCCAGGTCTACGGCGGACGCGTGGTGCGCGCGCCGCAACCGGTCCACGGCAAGACCGCGGCGATCTATCACACCGGCGCGGGGGTGCTGCGTGGACTGCCCTCGCCGTTCACCGCGACGCGTTACCACAGCCTGATCGTCGAGCGCGCCAGCCTGCCCGACGTGCTGGAGATCATCGCTGAAACCAGCGACGGATTGATCATGGGGCTGCGCCATCGCGACTACCCCATTGAGGGGGTGCAGTTTCACCCCGAATCCATCCTCACCACCGTCGGCAAAGACCTGATGGCCGCGTTCCTCGCCGGGGCGCCCGCCGCTATCCCGCAGGAGGTGCTTGCATGATCCGTGAAGCAATCGCGCATGTCGTCGCGGGGGGCGCGCTTTCCGAGGAGGAAGCCGCCGCCGCGATGGAAGAGATTATGACCGGCGCGGCCACGCCCTCGCAACTCGGCGCGTTTCTGACGGCGCTGCGCCTGAAGGGCGAGACCATCGAGGAGGTGACGGGGCTGGCGCGCGTGATGCGCGAGAAGGCGCTGCATGTGCCACTGCCCTCCGGCGTGCGCGCGGTGGACACCTGCGGCACGGGGGGCGATGCGTCAGGTACATTCAACGTCTCCACCGCCGCCGGGTTTGTGGTGGCCGCGGCGGGCCAGCCCGTCGCCAAGCATGGCAACCGTGCCGCCACCAGCCGCTGCGGCAGCGCCGATGTGCTGGAGGCGCTGGGGGCCAAGCTGGAACTTGG
>JANWHL010000291.1 GCA_025450405.1 Ktedonobacterales bacterium | reverse complement strand
TGGAAGGCACGGTCAAGACCAACCTCTCCCTGGCGGACTTGGGCCTGTTCGCCGAGAAGATGAACTTCAAGAACGCTCGCCATGTCGGCCTCTCCACCGCCAACGTCTTGACTTCCTCCACCTCGGCCGACGGCCAATACATCCTGCTGCCCACCAACGGCGACTGGACCGCGGTCCGACGATATGTGAATGCGCATCTTGGGCAGTGAGCGCGATCGGCCTAAAGTCGCTCGATGTTGGCGATACGCCACCCATCCCTTTCCCGATGGAGGGTGTAGCGTTCGCGCACCGGTTGCCGCACGCGCCGCCCACCGCGTTCGGTGGCTTCCTCGGCGCCATCCGCCCGCACCGTGGCCTCGGCCGCGCCCTGAACCACGTCCGAGTCCACGGCTGTGGTCACCTCGGCCCGACGCCTGGGCGCCGGCTTGAGCTCGCGCCGCAGGGCATCCACACCAGCCGCGAGGTCAACTCCAAGGCGGCGCGGATGATCCGGCGCGAGCAATTCCCAGGCGAGCGCGTAATCCCGGTAATGGAGCGCCTCGACATACGCGCTGACGACCGCCTCCGGTGACAAATAAGTGCCAATGAAATGCCGCGGAGCGCCCACCTCATTCGCGGCCGGTGCGTCGAGTATCCGCCGTTGGATGAGCGACTGCGCAAGCTTGTACTCGCGCGGCATCGGCCGGCTGTAGCGTTGAGCCTCGGCCAGCGCGGCCCGCAGCAGCGCGCGCCCCTCGGCAAGCGTAATCTCCGTCAGGGGCGCGCCCTTGCCCCCATTGTGCTCCACCAGGGTGTCCCACTCAGCGTCGCCCATCGACCTCGTGCGGTAGAAGTCTTTCACCGCGTCACCACGCCAATCGATCAGAAATACCAGCGCCTCCAGGTCCGCGTTCGGCAGCCGCCAGCCCAGGATCATGATTTGCTCGCCGCGTTCCCGCCCTTCCTGAACCCACCCAGTATGGAACCGCTCCGCGCCCACGGCCGGCGGCCGAATGCCTCGCGCGGCCATCCCGTCAAGCGCCTCCCGCGCCCGCGCTCGGAGAGCACCGGGTGTGCTGGCCTGCGCGGCCAGCGCCGCGAGAAACGCGGCCGCCTCTGGGGAATCTTGCTCGGCCAACCGTGCCAGAAGAAAGTCTTGCAGATCGGGATCGAGCGCGGCGACTCGGGCCACCACACCGGCCTCGGCCTCGGGCGAGCGTGCCGCCTCGATCTGGTTCAGGAGCGCAACGAGCTCCCCCTGCCAGCGCGCGAGGTCGAACGTCGCGGACGCGTCCTGGTCAGCCACGTCGGGGTCGTGGCCATCGTGGTCGAGGCCATCATGGTCGTGGCGGAAGGATGGAGACGGTGTTGGATCCGTGGGCATCTAACGCTCCGCATGTCAGCATACTGGTACGCCGCGTCTCATCTACCGCGCGCCGACAGATGCGGAGGGCCGTAGCCCCCTCCGGCGGCCCCGTCAGTGAGCGGCGTGGGCATGCGCCCCAATAAACGCGACCACCAAATAGACAATCCACAGGACGACGCAAAACGCCACGACCACGCCATAACACCCGAGTAGACTTCGCCGCCGGATGTCCAGCGCCTGCCGCAGCTGCTCATCCATGTCCGGCGGATCCAGCTCGATCGCGGGCCTGATCTCGACCACCTTCGCCAGCAGCCCACGGAAGTCTCGGACGTTGCTCATCCCCTCGGCGGCGATAATGGTGTTGCCGTCGTCGAGATCGAACATGAGGACGAGCTTGCTCGGGACCTGCTCACCTGGTGCGAGGATCAGTCTTCGGATGCTATCGAGCCGTAACCGAATCTCGTCGCCGGCCTCCTGGTGGAGGATGACGAACTCATCCGCGTACAGCCGCAGCTCCTTGCCGAGCCCAAAGCGCACGCGGGCCAGTGGGCGCGGCACTTCGCCACCCGCCGCGTCTGTGGCGTCGTCCGCGCCGTGAGGCTCAGCGTCTTCGTCGCCGAAGCGCGACTCCTCATGGCCGTTCGTTGAGCGTTCGTCGTGTTCCATAGTGGGGCCCGGTACATCCCTGGAAAATGCGCGCACCTGGTGGTGAGCCGCGAAACCGTCACATATCATAGCACACGACGCCGGACGCGCCTGTGCCAGGCAAGGGCCAGGAATCTCGAAAAACACGGCTCCACGCCCTCAGCAGGCACGAGACGTGCGAAGCGACGGGCGTGCGATGCCAGTCGCATGCGGTCTCAGGGGGGACAGGCAGTGTGCCTGTCCCCCCGCATCTTTGGCGCGCCTGCTTGTGAGAATCGGACCTGTCGCAACGTAGTACGTGTGGGACGCCAGCCGGGCAAGAGGGCGATCTGATGGCCCCTCGCCTGGTCTAGAACGACCGCGCAAGCGCCATTCCTCCACGTTCGCGCACGCATTCGCACACGAGGCGTCATGCCTCGTGAATTCGCTAGCCAGGGCTCTTGCGTCAGGGTGTATTCTAGAGAGGCACTGGGGAGCGGGCGCTCCCGCCGGTATTGTTGTGGCCAGTACGATTCAAGGAGATGTCTGATGCTTAGCCAATTGGGGCAGCCGCGGCACCGCGTCTGGGGCGGTGCGCTAGGTCTGGCCGCCCTCCTCGCATTGATGCTCTCGGCGTGCGGTGGTGGCGCTGGCACCACGGGCCCGGCCCAGGGCACGCCAGTGGCGAACGCCAACGCGACCTCCACCGTGACGTGCGGGCAGTTTCAGCAGTCGCAGATGCACCTGGTGTCGCCGAACGAATTGACCATCGCGAGTGACACGACCTACGCGCCTGCCGAGTTCAACGACGCGACCAACCCCACCCTGTTCGATGGCTACGACATGGACCTGGCGCGCGAGATTGCCCGCCGACTGTGCCTCGGCCCCAATATCGTCCAGGTGGGCTTCTCCTCCATCATCCCGAACATCTCCGGCCCGGCCCTCGGCCAGCAGCCATGGGATCTGTCGATCTCCTCATTCACGATCAACGCCAGTCGCACCAAGTCCGTCGACATGATTCCCTATCTTCAGGCCGGCGAATCCACGCTGGTGCAGACAGGGAACCCGCAAAACATCAAGACGTTCGCCGACTTCTGCGGCAAGCCGGTCTCGGCGCAAAACGGCACCATCGAGCTCGCCGAGCTCCAGGCCGCCAACGGCCAGAACATCTCGCCGGACTCCCAGGGCGTGGCGCAACAGCCGGTCTGCAAGAGCCACCAGATTCAGATCCTCAGCTTCGACTCCGAAGAGGACGTGATCAATCAGGTGCTCACCGGCCGCGCGGTGGCGTCCTATCAGGACCAGCCAGTGACCGACTACTACATCTCGCTGAACCCGGGCAAGGTGGACCACGGCTTCACCACCACCGGCTCGGTGGCCCCCGAAGGTATCGTCGTCCGCAAGGACAACGCCTACCTCGAAAACGCCCTCCGGACCGTCATGCGCTCGATGCAGGCTGACGGGACCTACAATCGTATTCTGAAGGCGTGGGCCGCCACGGACCTCGCCTATCCCACCCCGGCCTCCTAGCGAGCGCGCCTCCGGGCAAAATTGGGCGCCATCGGGAGCGGTCGAAGGTCAGCCTCCGACCGCTCCCGCGCACCTGATCCTTCCTGGGTCTGGGGGCTCGCCGGATGAGCGGCGACCGAACCGCCCGCGTAACGGTGCCCCATGCGATGTCGGCGTGTTTTCCATCCGGTATCATGACCAATACGAACACGGCACGTCTGCGACTGACCGGCGTCCATTGCTGTCGATCGTGGACGATAACTCGATTCCTCGCCGGATGACCGGCCGATCGCGACTGGGGGAGCTATGTGTACAACAACGCCCTTTCTTGATCAGCTCTGCCAGATCGTCACCTTAGGTGGCCACTTTCGCTGGTCGGCGGTCGGGACATACCTCTTCAATCCGTACATCGTCGAAACCATTTGGCTCGTCATTGGGCTGGCCATTCTCGCGCAGGTGTTCGGGACCCTCATCGGCCTCCTCCTATATTTCATGCGGCGGACGCGGTTCGCGGCGTCGCGGTGGGCAGCCAACGCGTACATTTGGTTCTTCCGCGGCACGCCGCTGCTTGTTCAGATCTACCTGGTCAGTTACGGCATCAATTACATTGGCCTCGACCCACCATTGCGAGCAATCAATTTCTTCCCGGCCATTGGCTATTCCCAGGTGCAGATGTACTTCTTTGTCGCCGCCCTGTTGGCCCTCTCCTGGAACGAGGGCGCGTACATGGCCGAGATCGTACGCGCTGGCATCGATTCAATCGATCCCGGCCAACTCGAGGCCGCCAGGTCGCTCGGCATGACCTATTTCGTGGCGATGCGCCGCATCGTCCTGCCGCAGGCCGCGCGGACCATTGTGCCGCCGCTGGGCAATGAGTTCAACGGCATGCTCAAGAATACATCCCTCGCGTCGGTCATCGGTCTCACTGAGCTGCTCCAAACATCGATCAACATCGGCAATGCCCTCTTCCTCCAGCTCGAGCTGTTCGTCGTCGCCTCGTTCTGGTATCTGATGATGACAACCGTGTGGACGGCTATCCAGGCGTACATCGAACGCAAACTCAATGTATCGGTAACGGACTTTGGTCCCGGCCAGGGCTCGTGGACCCAGCGACTGCTGGGCTTCGGCCGCCGCGGCCCCGTGGCCGTGGCTGGAGCCGGTGGCATCAATGTCCCGGCCGACCGAGGCGCGCGCTAGCCGCCATCAGCGTGGAGGGAGCGGAGGATGCAAGGGCAAGGTCCAGGATATCCCGGCGGCTACGGCCAACCAGGTCCGCTGTCGAGTGGCGGCCAAATGGCCGGCGGCGGGCCGATACAGGGCGGGCCCATGCCCGGTGGTAGCCCGCCGCCAGCGAGCGGGCCCATGCCAGGTGGCGGCCCGCTGCACAGCGGCGGCCCACGCCCCAATGACGGGTCGCGCGTCATCCCGATGGTCGACGCGCGCGACGTGCACAAGTCGTTTCATCACAACGAGGTACTGCGCGGCATTTCCATGCAGATCTGGCGCCAGGAAGTGGTCGTGCTGCTCGGCCCAAGCGGCTCGGGCAAGACGACCTTTCTGCGCTGCATCAATCACCTCGAGAAGATCAACCACGGCCGCATTTATGTGGATGGCGAGCTGATCGGCTATCGCGAGCTGCCGAATGGCGAGTTGCGCGAGGATTCAGAGGCCAACATCGCGCGGAAGCGTGCCGAACTGGGGATGGTCTTCCAGCGCTTCAATCTCTTCCCCCATCTGACGGCCCTGCAAAATATCACCGAGGCGCCAATCCGCGTCCGTGGCGTGCCCAGGGCGCAGGCCGAGGCGCGCGCGCGCGAGTTGCTGGCGAAGGTGGGTCTGGCCGACAAAGCCGATGCCTATCCGAACCGGCTCTCGGGCGGCCAGCAGCAGCGCGTGGCCATCGCCCGCGCACTGGCGATGGACCCGAAGCTGATGCTCTTCGACGAGCCCACCTCCGCGCTGGACCCAGAGCTCGTCGGCGAAGTGCTCAAAGTCATGCGCCAGCTCGCCGAAGAGGGCATGACCATGGTGGTCGTCACGCACGAGATGGGCTTCGCGCGCGAGGTGGCCGACCGCGCCATCTTCATCGACGGCGGCGTCATCGTCGAACAGGGCCGGCCAACGGAGATGTTCGCCAACCCGCGCGAGGAGCGCACCCGCGCCTTCCTGCGCAAGATCCTGTAGCCGTCATGTAGCCTTCTTACCTGTGCGGGGAAGGGAGCGTCGGTGTCATCTACGCCGCCAGAACGTCCCGTTCGCCCGCGCTTCGATCAGACGCTCAAATGGCTGCTCTCGCGCGCACCCAATGACGTCCTGGCACTGATTGCGCCTGGGCTCACTTGGCATGGGGAGCGCTCGCCCGAAGTGCCGGCCATCGGCCGCGTTGCCGATCTCGTGTGGGAGGTTGCGCGTCAGGATGGCCGTCGTGGCCTCTTGCACATCGAGTTACAAGTCAAGGTCGAAGGCGATCTCGGCGAGCGCCTGGCGGAATATGCCATCCGCCTCCACCGGAGGGACCATCTCCCCGTGCGCTCGGTCGTGATCTTCGTGCGCCAGGTGGCGAATCCGCCT
>JANWHL010000290.1 GCA_025450405.1 Ktedonobacterales bacterium | reverse complement strand
CGGCGAATCTGCTGGCGTTCTCCGCGCTCACGTCGCCCAAACTCAAAGGCCGGCGCATTCGCGCGGGCGATGAAGTCATCACGTGCGCGGCGGGCTTCCCGACGACGGTGAACCCGATCATTCAGAATGGCTGCGTGCCGGTCTTCGTCGACTGCGATCCGCGGACGGCCAACGCGCGGGTGGAGCAGTTAGAAGTGGCGCTCTCGCCACGCACGCGGGCCGTCATGATGGCCCATACGCTAGGCAACCCCTTCGATCTCGACGCCGTGCTGGCGTTCTGCCGCGAGCACAACCTATGGCTGGTCGAGGACAATTGTGACGCGCTCGGCTCGCGCTACAAGGGGCGACTGACGGGCACGTTTGGCGACATCTCGACGCAGTCGTTCTACCCGCCGCACCACCTGACGATGGGTGAAGGTGGCGCGGTCAATCTGGTGCGGTCGCCGCTGCTAAAGAAGATCGTCGAGAGCTTCCGCGACTGGGGGCGGGATTGCTGGTGCGACTCTGGCAAGGAAAACACCTGCGCGAAGCGCTTCGAGTGGGAGCTAGGCGATCTGCCCAAGGGCTACGACCACAAGTACATCTACAGTCACATCGGCTATAACCTCAAACCGCTGGACATCCAGGCCGCGATCGGGTGCGAGCAGCTGGAGAAGCTGCCCGGGTTCGTCGCGGCGCGACGGCGCAACTGGCAGCGTCTCTATGAGGGGATAGCGCCCTTCGAGGAGTTCCTGGAGCTGCCGGCGGCTACTCCCGGCGCCGAGCCCAGCTGGTTCGGCTTCCTGCTGATGCCGAGGCCCGGTGCGCCCTTCACACGCGGCGACATCGTGCGCCACATCGAGGGGCGCAACATCCAGACGCGTATGCTGTTCGGCGGGAACCTGGCGCGCCAGCCGGCGTATCTGACCGCCGACGCGCACGGAAGTCACCCGCTGTTCCGCACGATCGGCGATCTGGCCGGCGCCGACCGGATGATGAACGACGCCTTTTTCCTGGGGGTCTATCCGGGCTTGACCGACGCGCACCTCGATTACATGGTGGAGACCGTCGCGGACTTTGTGCGCGGGCTGTGAGCCGCGCGAACGCCACGCGACCCGGAGAAACAGAACGTTATGAGTTATACGTCCCCAGACACGTCCAGTGCTGGCTGGCGGAGCGCCGAACGCTCGTCCGCCTTCTGGCGCGACCGGCCGGTTTTCGTGACGGGCGCGACCGGCCTGGTGGGCAGCTGGGTGGTCCGGCGGCTGGTAGAGCTGGAGGCGGCGGTCGTCTGCCTGGTGCGCGACTGGGTGCCGCGGAGTGAGCTGGTGCGCGGGGGTCTGCTCGAGCGCGTCCACGTGGTCCGGGGCGATGTGCGTGACCAGGCCGTGCTGGAGCGGGCGCTCGGCGAGCATGAGATCGCGACGGTGGTTCACCTGGCGGCGCAGACGATCGTCGGCATCGCCAACCGCAACCCGGTCTCGACCTTCGCCACCAATATCGAGGGCACATGGGCACTGCTCGAAGCCTGCCGGCGCAGTCCGCTGGTCAAGCAGATCGTGGTCGCGTCCTCCGATAAAGCCTACGGCGACCAGCCGATCCTGCCCTACAACGAGGCGACGCCGCTGCGCGGCCGGCATCCGTACGATGTCAGCAAGTCGTGCGCGGACCTGATCGCCGATACGTATGCCCATACCTATGGGATGCCGATTGGCATTACGCGCTGCGGCAACTTCTATGGCGGTGGTGACCTGAACTGGAACCGCATCGTGCCGGGCACGATCCGCTCGGTGCTGCGCGGCGAACGGCCCATCATCCGCTCGGACGGGAACTTCGTCCGCGACTACTTCTACGTGGAGGACGGGGCGGAGGCGTATTTGTTGCTCGCCGAGCAGTTGGCCGAGCGTCCGGAGCTGTGGGGCGAGGCGTTCAATTTCTCGAACGAGCTGCAGATCACCGTGCTGGACCTGGTGCGGCGAATCCTGGACCAGATGGGCTCGTCGCTGCGCCCGGATGTGCGCAACGAGGCCAGCAATGAGATCCGGCACCAATATCTGAGCGCCGCGAAGGCGCGTGAGCGTTTGCGCTGGGAGCCGCTCTTTACGCTCGACGCGGGCCTGGCCCGGGCGATCGCTTGGTATCGCGACTTCTTCGCGGCGGAGCCGGCCGCCAGCATGGCCATCAGCGCGCCCGCTCCCCACGACGCAACGGGCACGGCGGCGGCTCTCGAGGACGCGCGGTGACCGCGGGAGGGCAGGGAGAGGCGCGACGATGAGCAGCAAGCGTCACAAGTTGAGCGCGGACCCGGACGAGGAGGTGGTCGC
This sequence comes from Ktedonobacterales bacterium, assembly GCA_025450405.1. Taxonomy (GTDB): domain Bacteria; phylum Chloroflexota; class Ktedonobacteria; order Ktedonobacterales; family JADMIN01; genus JANWHL01. Next base: position 6,501 of record JANWHL010000290.1, on the reverse strand, counting down.
GGCTGAGGACGACGCCGTGGTCGCCGACACCATCGCGGGCATCACCGAGGATGTCATCCAGACCACGGACGGGCTGGAGCGCCTGCGCGGGCGGCGGCTGCTGCTCACGGGCGGCACCGGGTTCATCGGCACGTGGCTGCTGGAGACGATCGCGACGTTGAACGGGCGGTGGGACGAGCCGTGCCAGGTGTATGTGCCGACGCGGGATGTGGAGGCGTTCGCGCGCAAGGCGCCGCACCTGGCCGCTCGACCTGAGTTCACCTGGCTGGCGGGGGATATCGCCACGTTCGCGGTCCCAGAGACCCCGTGCGACTTTGTCATTCACGCCGCGGCGTCTGCCAGTCCGCTGCGCAAGGAGCGGACGGCCATCGAGGTGGGCACGACGATTGTGGAGGGCACGCGGCGCATGCTGGACCTGGCGCTGGAGTGGCGAGTGGAGGGCATGCTGTTCCTCAGCTCGGGGGCGGTCTATGGCCGGCAGCCCGCCGACCTGGAGCGCGTACCGGAGGCGTATCCCGGCGGACCGGACCTGGGCGTGGCGTACTCCACGTATGCCGAGGGGAAGCGCTACGCCGAGACGCTCTGTGTCGCTTACCAGGGCGCGTATGGGGTGCCCGTGACAATCGCGCGGCCATTCACCTTCGTCGGGCCGTACCAGGACCTCGACGCCGGATTCGCCGCCACTGATTTCGTGCGCGATGGCCTGCGCGGCCAGCCCATCGTCATTGCCGGGGATGGGACGGCGGTGCGCTCGTATTGCGGGCCGGCGGACCTCTCGCGAGCGCTCTGGAGTGTGCTGTTCCGCGGGCGGCCGGGGCGCGCGTACAATGTCGGCGCTGATACGCCAGTCACAATTCGGGAACTGGCGGAGCGGGTGGTGGCGGCGCTGGACCAGCCGATCGCGGTGGAGGTGCGGGGTGAGGCGCGACCGGGCCAACTGCCCGAGCGCTACCTGCCGGATATCACGCGCCTGCGCCAGGAGTTGGGGATCGCGCCGCGCGACGATCTGGACGACGTGCTGCGGCGAACCGCGCGCTGGGCGGCGCGGCGGGCGAGCATTGGGGCGGGTCGTGAGGCGGCGGGGGCGGCGAGGCACGGCGAAGAGGGGTAGTGACAATGGCGAATGAGTCAGAGATGCCAGAAGCGGGCGCGATGGCGGAGCGGACGACGGCGCTCGCCCGCGCCATTCGGGCCGATGCGCTGCGGATGGTGCATCGGGCCAACGCGTCGCACATCGGGAGCTCGCTCAGCATGAGCGACTTGCTGGCGGTGCTCTATGGCGGCATCCTGCGCGTTGATCCGGCGCGCCCGGACTGGGCGGAGCGGGACCGCTTCATCCTGAGCAAGGGGCACGGGGCGGCCAGCGCGTACGCCGTACTGGCGGAGACGGGGTTCTTCCCGGTAGAGTGGCTGGAGACGTATTGCCAGGATGGCTCCAAGCTGGCGGGGCATCTCACCCGCGGTGTGCCGGGGGTGGAACTCTCGAGCGGCTCGCTCGGGCATGGGCTGCCAGTGGGTTGCGGCCTGGCACTCGCCGCGAAGGCGGATGGCGCGGCGTATCGGGTGTTCGTCCTGCTCAGCGATGGCGAGCTGGACGAGGGCTCGAATTGGGAGGCGATCCTCTTCGCGCCCCAGCACCGGCTGGACAACCTGGTGGCCATCGTGGATTACAACAAGATCCAGAGCTTCGGCCGGGTGGAGGAGGTGCTGAACCTGGAGCCGCTGGCCGACAAGTGGCGCGCCTTTGGCTGGGAGGTCCGCGAGATCGACGGCCATGACCACGCACGGATCGCGGAGGCGCTCTCTGGGGCGCCGTATGAGGCCGGCAAGCCCACCGCCATCATCGCGCATACCGTCAAGGGCAAGGGCGTCAGCTTCATGGAGGACTTGTTGGCCTGGCATTACAAGTCGCCGAATGATGAGCAACTGACCCAGGCGCTCGCGGAGGTCGCGGCGGCGAACTCGGCGGGACGGGAGGAGACGGCGTGAGGAACACGTTCGTGAGCACCCTCTGCGAGCTGGCCGAGCGCGACGACCGGATCTGGCTGCTGTGCGGCGACTTGGGATACTCGGTGCTCGAAAAGTTCGCCGCGCGCTTCCCGGACCGCTACGTCAACGTGGGGGTAGCCGAGCAGAACATGACCGGCGTGGCGGCGGGGCTGGCCATGGCGGGCAAGGTCGTCTTCACCTATTCCATCGCCAACTTCCCGATCATGCGCTGTCTGGAACAGGTCCGCAACGATATCTGTTATCACCGGCTCAATGTCAAGATCGTGGCGGTAGGGTGCGGTCTGCCCTATGGCACGCACGGCTATACCCACCACGGCGTGGAGGACGTCGCGGTGATGCGCGCCCTGCCGAATATGACGGTGGTGGCGCCGGGGGATCCGATCGAGGCTCGGTTGGCCACGCACACGCTCGCGGAGCGCGAGGGCCCTGGCTACCTGCGCCTGGGCAAGGGCGGCGAGGCCACTGTGCACGCGGATGAGCCGGTGTTCCAGATCGGCCGGGCGATCCCTGTCCGCGAAGGTGGAGACGTGACGCTGATCGCGGCCGGGGCGATCCTGGCTGAGACGATACGGGCGGCGGAGTTGCTGGCCGAGCGGGGCATCAGCGCGGGGGTGATCAGCATGCCCAGCATCGCCCCGCTGGATGTCACGACCGTGCTGGAAGCGGCGGCGCGCACGCGCTGGATCGTCACGGTGGAGGAGCACAGCGTGACGGGCGGACTGGGCTCGGCCGTGGCCGAGGTGCTGGCGGAGGCGCCTGCCACTGGCGCGCGTCTGCTGCGCTGTGGGGTCACGGCGGGTCCGTATAGTGTCGGCGGTCAGGCGTATCTGCGGGGACTCAATCAGTTGGATGCCGCCGGCATCGCGCAGCGTGTCGCGAGTGTGGTCGATATGGCTGGCGCGCGCGCCGGGCGCCGCTGATCCGCTCCTGAGGACGCGTTGGCCAGGCGCCCTCGTGGGCGCCTGGCCAACGGGCACCCACGACGGCGGCATGATATCGCCACGATACCGTCGCGTTGAGTGCTGGCGCGAGGAGGCCGCGATTACTTGCGACCGTGCTCGATGGAATGGGCGACGCCCTCGACGAGCTTGCCGGCATCGCGGATCTCGGATTGCGCGTCCTTCGCGGCGTCGCGCACGCCCGCGACCAGGCCGCGGATGACCTCGAAGACCAGCACCAGGAGGCTTACGGCGATGGCCCAGCCGACGCCGATGAACGCGGCGGCGATGTCGACGAACGTGTTGGTGAACGACCCGCCCCTGAGGACCACGTACGCTACGATCGTCCCGCCGCCGACGATGATGAGGGTCAGCACGAACGCCAGGAACACACGCCCGGCGGCGCGTCGGAGCGCCCCCATCAGATGGAACAATGCGGTAGCTTGACCCATGGATAGATTCCTCCTCTGCTCCCAACCAGTGCCCACATCGGACGACGTCTGCCTGACGACGGTGGGCGTCGGAGCGATGACGGGGCTAGTGTAGCAGGTTGTGTGGCCGCCGCATAGCCCCCCGGACGTAAACCGCCGACATCCGGACCGCAAGAGGGTGCGGGTGGCGCGTGCGCTGTGCGTTCGCACGCCGCGTTGCTCTCATCTGATACACTGGCCACAAGGGGCGGCTCGTCCGCGGTTGGCGTTGTGGCCCGTCACCCTTTCTGGTACCCGTTTGGCTCGGCCACCCTGGTCGTGGCTCAATGTGGGGGGCGCGGCGCGGCGCCGCCCGATAGGTCTCGCACGCTCGAGGGGGCCGCGTTGTCGCATTCGATCCACATCTCTGCCCGCTTCTCGCCGCTGCGTCGGGCCGCGCTCGAGGGGAGCGCCGCATGAAGTGGTGGCGAACCCCGCCCGCCGAGCTCCCTGGCGACCAACGCCCGCCAGACGGGCCGATCACCCGGCGAAGTCTCTCGGTGGTGCTCCCGGCCTACAACGAGGAGGCCGTCATCGCCGAGACCGTTGGGCGCTGCGTCGAGGTGCTGGCGGTGCTCGCGCCAGATTACGAGATCATCGTGGTGGACGATGGCTCGCGGGACCGTACTGGTGCGGTAGCCGACGAGCTGGCCGCGGCCAATCCACGAGTACGTGTGGTCCATAATCGCCCCAATCGCGGCTATGGCGGGGCGCTGATCGCGGGCTTCCACGCCGTCCGGACCGACCTGACGTTCTTCATGGACGCTGATGGGCAGTTTGACATCGCCGATATCGCCGAGCTGTTGCGGCTGCGCGAACAGGGGCACCGCGCCGTGCTGGGCTATCGCGCGCATCGCCGCGATCCCTTCATGCGGCTGGTGAACGCCTGGGGCTGGAATGTGCTGGTGTCGCTGCTCTATCGTCTCCCCGTGCGCGATGTCGATTGCGCATTCAAGCTCTATGACACCGCCCTGGTGCGCCTGGCTGACGTACAGGCGGTGGGCGCGGTGATCAATACGGAGATGCTGGTCAAGCTGTCGTGCCTGGGCCAGCGCTTCGTCCAGGTGCCCGTGCGCCACTATCGCCGGCGTCACGGCAACGCCACCGGCGCCAATCTCCGCGTCATCTTCCGCGCCTTCCGCGAGCTAATCGGCTTGCACGCCAAGCTCCGTGCCTGGAGCGAGACGCTCCCGCCGGAGGCCGCGGCGGCGATCGCCATGCCCGACACCAAACCGTGCCCCGCCACGGAGGCCGCGACGGTGCCCTCGCCGATCGCGACCCTGCCGGGAGAGGCGCCCGCGGTCGGTCCGATCGTGTAGGGACAGGGTATGGGGGTGTGGCGTGGGAACGAGGCGTGGGGACTCGGTGTCCCTGGGGGAAGCGATGAGCGAGCCGGCCGGCTGGTCATTGGGGCAATATCGCGTCCTGGAGCAGATCGGCCAGGGCGGGATGGCCGGCGTCTACAAAGCCTATCAGAACTCGCTCGACCGCTTCGTGGCGATCAAGATGATCCCCGCGCAGTTCGACGACGCCCGCGACAACGACTTCCTGGCGCGCTTCGCCGCCGAGGCGCGGTTGGTGGCGCGCCTGACCCATCCCAACATCGTCCCCGTCCACGACTTCGGGGAGGCATCGGGATGGGCCTTTATCGTGATGGAGTACATCGAGGGCGGGACGCTGCGTGATCTGCTGGTGGAGGCCGAGGAGACCGGACGTCGGCCCGATCTGGGGCGCACGCTGGAACTGCTGTACCAGGCGGCGCTTGCCCTCGACTTCGCGCATGGCCACGGCATCATCCACCGCGATGTCAAGCCGGGGAACATGCTGCTGCGCACCGAAGATCAGTTGTTGCTAACCGACTTCGGAATCGCCACGATGCTCGAGGCCAATAAAGCGTTCTCGCGGTCAGGCGCCAATGTCGGGACGCCGCAATACATGGCGCCAGAGCAGGGCCTGCCCGACATGGCTGTGGACGGCAGGGCCGATATCTATGCCCTCGGTGTGGTGATGTTCCAGTGCGTGGTGGGGCGCCTGCCGTTCGCTAGCGAGACAGCGGTGGCCATCATGCTGCGCCATATCCACGAGCCGGTGCCCCGGCCTAGCGCCCTCGTCCCGGGCGTTCCGCCCGCGGTGGAGCACATCATCCTGCGTGCGCTGGCCAAGGATCCGGCGGCGCGCTATCAGCGCGCCCGCGAGATGGCCGCGCACCTGGCCAACGCCATCGCCGAGATCCGGGGGATGGGCGCACGCGCGCGTACCGCCAGCCTGCGACTGCCCGAGGAGGGCCTACCACCCAAGCCAGTGGGCACGCTCGCCTGGCCACAGTTCTCCCCACGTGGACTACCCGGCGTGCCGGGGACATGTCTGCGCTGCGGCACGGCCAACGATCCGCGCCACGGGTATTGCACTTCATGCGGCTACGAGCTCTCCGGCCGGCGCGGCTCCAGCGACCATGTGCTGTTGCCCGATGGCCGACCACTGCGCTGCCAGCTCGTGCTCCGCGGCGGGCCGCGAGCGGGCCAGGCGTTTACGCTCCACCAGGACATCACCACGCTCGGACGCATCGCGGGCAACGACGTGATCCTGCCCGATCCCACCGTCTCGCGGCGGCACGCTCGGCTCTATTTTCACGAGAGCCGGTGGTACCTGGAAGACCTGAACAGCGCCAACGGGACCTTCGTCAACGACGTGCCGATCGTCCGCCCGGCGCCGCTGTTGGAAGGCGACGAGGTGCGCCTGGGGGATCTCGTCCTCGAATTTCAGCTCGCCGCGTAATGGCGCGTAATGGCGCGGGATGGTCGCCGCGCGCTGGTCGCCGCGGAGTCGGCCCGTGGATCAATCATGGGGTCAGCATGGGGTCAGCGCTCGGGTTGGGCATCGTCGCGCACGAAGAGGCCGACCATCTTGTAGGCGAGCTTGGCCGCCAGCAGGGGGCTGGTGTGGCCTTCCAGCAGCGGAGAGAGCTCAACCACGTCCGCGCCAACCACCCGCTTGCGCGCCGCCACCGCGGTCAGTAGGCGCATCGCGTCATACCAGCCCAGTCCACCCGGCTCAGGCGTGCCGGTCCCGGGCACGAGAGCGGG
>JANWHL010000289.1 GCA_025450405.1 Ktedonobacterales bacterium | reverse complement strand
TCGGAGGCGGTGAGCGCCAGCGCGGTGGGCAGGTCGCGCGCCACCCACATCAGGTCCAGCCGCGCGGCGATGCCCCAGAGCGCCAGCAGCCGGCGCAAGGTGTGGGTAACGGTGTTGAGCCGCGCGGCCATTCCTGACAGACTGGTGCTCGGGTGCGAGGTTGCGGCCTGGGCGTTATCCGCCATAGCCCACCATCCTTTCGCGATAGGCGCGCCCGAGCCAGAAGGCCAGCGGCCAGAGCACGAGCGACCACCCCAGCTGTATGGCCAATAGCGGCAGCGGTGCCCCCGTGCCGACGTAGATCTGGAGCGGCGCCGAGGCCATCGAGGCGAAGGGCAGCCACGCGAAGACGTTGCCCAGGCCCCAGGGCAGCAGCGCCAGGGGCAGAAGCGATCCCGAGAGGATCGCCCCGATGGCGATCCGCAGGCGCATGACGAGCCAGACCGGCTGCTCCAGCGCCACCGTCAGCGCGGCGAAGACGAAGTCGAGCGCGACGCCGACCGAGACGGCGAGCGCCACGCTCACCGCGAAGAGCGCCGCCGCCACGGGACTCGCCGGTAGCGGATTGACCCCCAGCAGCGGCGCCACCAGCAGCAGCGGCACCGAGAAGAGGACGAAGCCGACAATCCAGCGCCCGCACATGTCGGAGACGTAGTGCGCCACCAGGCCGGTGGGCTGGAGGAACCGCGTGGTGACCGTCCCCTCCCAGAAGTCGCTGGCGAGCTGGGTCTGCCCGGCGAGCTGGTCGGCGAACACCTCGGCAATGAGTGTATAGGTCAGCACGGCACCCAGCGTCATGCCCGAGATGGTTCCGTGGTGGGGCAGCACCACCCGCCAGATGGCGAGCAGGACGGCCACGCGCACGAAGCGGACGAGGTAGTCCACCAGGAAGAGCAGATTCTCGCCCAGCGAGCTGCCCGCCGCCAGCATGGCCGTCTTGCGGAAACGGCGTGCGCCCAGGCGCGCGACCACGAGCGGGTGAATGCCCGCCGTCCCCGCTCGTCGACGCTCCAGTGAGATATCCATACGCTTGACTCTTTCGCGGCCCAGTTCAGCACCGCTCGACGCTCGATCAGTGACGCCCTCTTCGCGGACATGACCCCCTCACCCCGCGCCAGGGCGCACGGATGTGCGCCCGTCAGCGAGTGGGGCTCCTATCCCTCTCCGAACCTCTGTGTCGTCTGTGTCCTCATTGTGAGTCCCTCCGGCTCCCCTCCCCGTCGCGACGGGGAGGGGCTGGGGTCCCCCACTGGGGGCTGGGGTCCCCCACTGGGGGCTGGGGGAGAGAATCCTGGAGGGAGAGGACCCTACCGTCGCGCGTAGGACGACGCGCCGACGCGCACCGAGGCGTCCGCGCCCGAGCCCTCCCCACACGCCGGCTCGATCCACTTTTCGCACGTCTCGTAGCGGGCGATCACCCGCATGCCGGCGCGCTCATAGAGACGCGTCGCCCCGGTAGGGTTGAGCGCGTCCACGCCCAGGCCCACTTGGTGGGTGCCGCGGCGATAGAACGCCCCGAACGCCCGCAGCAGCAGCGCCATACCCAGGCCGCGCTGGCGCCAGGGTCGGCGGACGCCCAGGTTGCCAACCCAGCCGCCCTCCGCGCGGTAATAAGCCATGACAGACCCGGCGATCTCGCCGCCATCGAAGGCCAGGAACGAGAGGCTCGGATCGAAGCGCTCCGAGAGCAGGTGCCGGTCCGCCCATTGTTCAAACGTCTGGGGCACATGGTCCCAGTGGTCGGTGAACGCCTCCTCGATGGCGACGTACGCCGGATGGTCGTCCTGGCCCGGGACGAAGGTGCGCACCGTGATGCCCGCTGGCCACGCGGGCTCCGGCGGCGGGGCGTCGAGGTCGATGCCCATGCGCCAGAAGTGGCGGATAGGGGTAAAGCCCTCGCGCAGCAGCAGGGATCGCGCCGCTGCGTTCGCCCGGGACACGCTCGCGCGCAGCCGGCCAGCCGCGCCGGGCGCGGTGGCGGCGACCCGCTTGGCCGTCCACGCTTGCGCGCGGCGCAGCAGCGCGGTGCCGATCCCACGGCCCGCGAACTCCGGGTGCACATACCCATCCGCCTCGAAGTTGGTGGGATCGCGCACCCAGACCAGCTCGTAGCCCGCAATCCGGCCGTCGGGCGTCACCGCCACCCAGGCGTCGGTGGCGGGGTCGAAGCCGAGGTGCTGCCAGTCGTCGAGGGCCTCCTCTTCCGTGAAGTCCGGCAGGTCGCCCTCATCCAGGGATGAGGCGTTGACCACCTCCACAATGCCAGCGATGTCCTCGGTCGTGGGCGGGCGGATGGTGAAGGCACCGGCCAATAGGGCGGTGTTGGTATCGTTCAGGTTGCCAAACATAAGGGGACTCACTTTCGCGTTCTCTATCGTGGCTCGCGCTCCTCGTCCGGGAAGGGGACGACAGGGGCGAGCGGACTGTGGAACTCGCTCGCGAGACAGTCCATGTACACGTCGTCGTAGAAGCGGTCGCCGATCCGCTGGCACTCGCGCCGGCGTCCGACCTCGCGGAATCCGGCGCGGGTGTAGGCGCCGATGGCCCGCTGGTTGTAGGCGTAGGTGGTCAACATGACGTTGTGGAGCCCGAGGACGCGAAAGGCGTAGTCGAGCATCAGGCGGGTGGCCTCGGTGCCGTAGCCCTTGCCCCAGCAGTCCTTCTCGCCAATGCTGATGCCGTACTCGGCGGTACCGTGCACATGGTCGATGTGGCGCACCTCGGTCACGCCGAGCGGGCGCATCGTGGCCCGCTCGTAGATCATGAAGCCAACATTGTGGCGCGACTCCTCCCTGGCGCCCTTGTCGAAGCGCGCCTCGATCAGCTCGCGCGTGGTAGGGCGCAGAGGGTCGCCGGCGTACAGAGTGACGGCGAAGTCGTTGTCCCAGCGGGCGAAGAGCGCCACATGATCGCGGCTCAGCGGTCCAAGGGCCACCCGCTCACCGGTGATGTTGATGATGGGCGCCTCGGGCTCCGGCTCCGCCCCCGCTGGCGAATTTGGTTCTCTGGTGTTGGTCATAGCCATCGGTCATTGCCTTTCCTCCGGGCTGTCCCGGATCGGTTGAGTGGTTCGTGACTGGTTCGCGCATGCGTCGTCGGGGCGTCCAGTGGACGCCCGCCGCGCGGTTTGCCTCCGCGTTATCCATTGCGCTTGAGGCGCCCGGTCCGCTTGGCGTACCGCTCGCCGGCGTGGAAGATCGCCTGGCCAAGCGGCAGGCTGACGACGCCGCAGATCAGCAGTGGCCAGATGTCGCTCCACAGCGGTGGGGCGCCCTTGGTGTGGATAATCGCGGTGCGCAGCCCCTCGAGGACGTAGGTCGCTGGGGAGATGCGCGAGAGCGGCTGGAGCCAGTTCGGCAGCACAGTGATGGGGTAGTAGACGCCCGAGACCAGCAGCATGATCGCGCGGATGATGTAGGTCATCTGCGCGCCGCGCTCGGTGTAGAGCAGCGGCAGCACGGCGCCCATCGTGCCCAGTCCAATGAACGAGATGCTGCCAACCAGCATGATCACCGCGCACGCGCCCCAGTTCACATTGCTGATGTCGAGGTGGAAGAACAGGCTCACGACCACCAGCTGCACGACCGTTAGCAGCAGGCCGTGGACGATGGCGAAGGTGCACGTCCCCAGCATGTGCGTCAGCCGCGAGACCGGCGCCATGAAGGTGTACTCGATGGTGCCCTCCCACCGCTCGATGGTCACCGTCTCGGTCACGTTGTCGAAGACCACGCTGACGAAGCTCCAGATCGCCGTCCCGATGATCAGGTACATGATCATCTGGTTCAGCTGCGCCTGAGTGATGTGGAGGCCGGGAGTGATCTTCTGCGCGGCGGCGGCGATGAAGGTGACGCTGAGCGCGTTGACCACGTTGTAGGTGATCCAGACGAGCTCCCACCAGGCGTAGCGCTTGGTCAGGTACCAGTTGCGCTCGATGAACGCCAGGCCCTTGCCCGACTCGCCGCCAACGGTCCGCGCGGTCTCGCGCAGCCAGGAGGTCAGGCCGCGGTAGCGTATGGCGTCGATCATAGGTTCCCTCTCTTGCTATCTACTCGTCATCCTCGTCGTCACCCTCGGGCTCGTCGGCTTCCCAGTCGCGGCCGGTGAACGCCATGAAGGCTTCCGTCAGGGTGGCCGGCCGGTCAAGCCCCAGCCGCTCGCCCACCGCGCGCTTGAGCCCCTCCGGCGTGTCCTCCGCCACGATGCGCCCGCCGTCAATGATCGCGATGCGGTCGCAGAGCGCGTCGGCCTCGTCCATGTCGTGCGTGGTCAGCAGGATCGTCGCGTCATGGGTATCGCGCAGTTCGCGCACGAATGTCTGCACATCCTGCTTCGAGCGCGGGTCGAGACCAGTGGTCGGCTCGTCCAGCAGCAGCAGGATCGGCGCGGAGAGAAACGCCCGCGCGATGGCCACCTTCTGCTGCATCCCGCGCGACATGTGCTCCAGCGGCCGGTTGATGCGGTCGGCCTTGATGCCCAGCCGCGCCAGCAGATCCTGGATCTGGGTCCGGGCCTGGCGCATCGGCAGGCCATAGAGCCGCGCGGAGTAAAGCAGGTTCTCCATCGGGCTGAGCTTGCGGAAGAAGGCGGCCTCCACGCTCACGCGGTTGATCAGCCGCTGGACGGCGCGCTCCTCGCGCACCACGTCATGGCCGAAGACCCGTGCCTCGCCCTCGTCGGGGATCAGCAGCGTGGAGATCACGCGGATGAGGGTGGATTTGCCCGACCCATTGGAGCCCAGGACACCCAGAATCTCGCGCCGCTGAATGGTCAGCGAGACATCCTGGACGGCGTGGACCATCCGCCTGGGCCGGCGCGGCAGGCCGCGCGCCCGGCGCCAGAGCTGGCCCAGGGCACCGGCGTCGTCGTCTTTGGCGAACCGCTTCGAGATGTGGCGGACCTCCAGGGCGGGGTAGGCGTTTAGGCGCGCGAGCTCCTCAGGGGAGAGCAAGCCGGGACGGCGCGACGGACTGGCCTGGTCGCGGGTGTCCGCCTGCCGATGCTGGGTATCTTGAGCGGGATTAGTGCTGAGAACGGCCAGGATGTCCTCCCCTGTGGGGTGCTCGGTGGGCCGGTGCCCGTCGTGGATGGCGCGCGACGTGGATGGCGCGCGACGCGGACCGCCGCGGAAACGGGGCCTTCAGACATTCTCCGCCGGCTGGCGCGTGGCGGACGGCGCGCGACGATCGGCGCCAGGGATGAAGGACTGGGGAATCCGGGCAAAACAATGGGGCCGTGGGCTGCGATTTATCGCAGTGCCCACGGCCCCTGGCGGGAACCGGCTCGCGCGCGTTCAGGCCTCATCGGTCTGGTCCTCGCACACGCTCTGCCAGGGAAATGGGCACACCGCGGCCACCCTCCACGAAGTTGGGAGCCACGCGCAGCCGTACAACGGGCACAATGAGGCCCACACGGCCGCCACGGATGTGGAAGGCGCCTGTTGCCATCGTACCCATCTCCCTGTATCGCTCCTCAGCCCCACGGCGGGGCGAGGTCACCTGACCGAGTATAGGGTATGCGCGCGCGACTGTCAAGGGTCACGGGGAAACGGATGAGATGACAAGGCACCATCACCCACCGCGAAAGCGCGTCTCGACACTCGCGCGGCTGACCACGCGATGCTCCTCCAGCGCGCGCTCATAGCCCGGCCAGTCCACCGTGAGGCCGCGTTCCGCCAGGATCTCGCCCGCGAGGTCCGCCGGGAAGCCCCGCGCCGCGTGGAGCGCGAAGATCCGCGCGCCGGGCACCAGGCCGTCCGGACCGGGACGCAGCCGTCCCAGCTCGCGCAGCCCCGCCGTGAGCACGCGGCTGAAGCGCGCCTCCTCCTCCGCCACCAGATCGCCCAGCGCCGCCACGCGCGCCCGCTCGTCCGCGGTGAGCAGCGGACCGTGCGCCGCCACCAGCGGCGGGAGCAGCTCACGCAGGAACGGACGCTCGATCCCCAGCACATGGCCCTGGCGCGCCGCGCGGCGGATCAGCCGGCGGAGGACCGAGCCGCGGCCGTCGGGTCCGGGAACGACACCAGAGAGCCCCGCGAGCAGGACCGCCCGCGCATGGTCCACGATCATCCGGCGCGCGCGCGGTTCCCGGAGTGCGTCGGGCGTGAGGTCGCCATGGACCAGGCCATCAGGCACCGCGCCGCCGGACGCGACGCCAGGTGGCGCCAGCTCCGCCAGTCGCGTCTGCGCGCCCGCGAAGAGATCGGTCTCGAAGACCGACGGCACATCCTGCAGCACCGCCGCCGTCCGCTCGAGACCCATGCCGGTGTCCACGCTGCGCAGCGGCAGCGGGCGGTGGGTCAGATCGGGCAGGCGCTCGTACTCGATGAAGACGAGGTTCCAGATCTCCAGATAGCGATCGCACGCGCAGCCGGGACGGCACGCCGGCACGCAGCGGCCAAGGTGCGCGCCGCGGTCCACGTAGAGCTCGGTGCACGGGCCGCAGGGTCCCGGCCCGCCGCCGATGGTCCAGAAGTTGTCCTCCGCGCCGAGTGGCACAATGTGGTCATTGGGGATGGCGACCTCATGCCAGAGGCCGATGGTCTCCTCGTCGGGCGGCAGACCCAGATCCGCGTCGCCCGCGAAGGTGGTCATCACCAGCGACCCGCGGTCGATGCCGAGGTCGTCGAGCAGCTCCAGCGCCCGCGCGATCGCCTCGCGCTTGCCATAGTCGCCGATCGACCAGTTGCCGAGCATGTGGAAGCAGGTGAGCTTGCGCGCGTTGAGGCCCACCCCGTCCACGTCGTCGGTGCGCAGGCAGCGCTGCAGATCGGTGAGTCGCGGCGACGGCGGCGTCTGCTCGCCGCGCAGATAGGGCAGCAGCGGCTGCATGCCCGCGATGATGAACGAGGTGGTGCTCTCAGGGACGACGAGCGGTCCGCCGGGGATCTCAAGGTGGCCGCGCGCGCGGAAGAACTCGAGGTAGCGCGCGACGATCTCCGCCGAGGTGGGTCCGTGGATGGGACTGGTGGTCATGATGGGATGTCCTCCTGTGGGTTGGCGGAGTCGCGTGCGTCGCGCGGCGCGGTGGCCGGTGCCGTTCACTGGTGCATTGGGACCGCTCGCCGCGGGTAGTCCGCTTCCTGAGGTCGGGGCGTTCGGCGAACGCCTGGCGTCCCAACGGGGAAGTCTTCATCCGCGCCAAGCCGAGAGGCATGCCGGGTGGCGCGCGTCGTGGCGGGCTGGCCAATCCCGCCGCGGCGAGGCCGCCAACGCAAAAGCCCGCCCCGAGCGAACGCTCGGGGCGGGCCTATATCATCAGCGGTCCGCGGTACCACCCTGCTGGTCGGCACCCTCGCGGCGCGGACTCCACACCGGCGCCGTGCCGGAGCGGGGCCGCCCCATGGGGGCGCCTCTCTCTGTGGGCACGGAGGCGAGCCGTCACGTGCGCCGCGGACCCCCAGAGGGATGCGTGCGCGCCGTCGGTTGGCGCTCGATGCCCTGCCCCGCGCTAACGGTGGGCGGCCGGCGGTCGCTACTGGCCAGCATCAGCGGTGATCCCCTGGCGGCTGACGTTCGCTCCGCGTCGCGGCCCGGCCGACTCCGTGACGGCTGCCGGGCCAGAGGGCGGCTTCCACGCGGCGCGCGGCGCCGGGCTCGCACCGTGTCCCCGGCTCGCTGCGCGCGGCGTCGCGTGTACTGGTCCCTCGCGACGACGTTGTTTGTGATGTGTCAAGTATAGGCGATCGAACTTGCCCATGTCAAGCGGCATATTTGGGTGTTGCTCAGTCGATTCGGGAGACGGCGGATACGCTCAGAGGCTTCGAGCTCGTCGTCGTCCAGCATGTCGCTCCACGCGCCGGCGAGCGCGAGTGCCTCGGCGGCCCCGCGCGGGAGGGCGCCACGGGACGGCGCGCTGGCATCTCCATCCGCGCCCGGCTCGTGGTCGTCTAAAGTCCTGGCGCATTCCTCAATATCCCGCGCCAACTCGTCTTGTACCTCGGGAGACGGCTCATCCACGTGTTGGAGCGCCCGCCGCAATCTCTCGATCATCGTCGGTTCCCCTCCTGTCAGGAAAGTGCGTCATCTGGGACCCCGCCTGTGGCAGGGACGTAGCCTGGCGGAAACGGACATGTAAGTTGATTCCAGGCACGTCGTTACCCACAGCGCCACACGGCGCGGAGTACAATGAGATGCGATGAAGCGGCGGCAAACCCCCGGAGGAAACCGCATGAGAATTGATGTTCAGGATCTGCTCAAGGCCGCGCGGTACTTGCCGCCTGACCAACAGGCTGAACTGTTGCAGGGGATTGCGCAATCGCTGGCGCAAGCGGTCTCGCCCCTCGCGCCGGCATCGGCCGAGTTCTGGGCGCACCGGTCCATCGAGGAGATCGCCCGCCAACAAGGCGCGCACCAGTTTGTAGATCTAGAGTCCTTGGCGATGCCCGACTGGCCACCGGATGAAAGCGCGGATGATGTCATCGCTTTCATCCACGAACAGCGCCGTATGAACCGTCATGAGTAGGACCGCACAGCATCAGAGTTCGTTTAGTCAATCGGCATCTTGTCCAGATTAATCGGTGACGGCCGTCTGCCGACGTGCGGCGATGGGCTTCGCGCAACCCGTCGCGCAACCAATGCGGTGCGGCTAGCCGCGCGCTTTCGCCCACACCGCCGGCCAGAGATTGATCGCCAGGCAGCACGCCAGCGCCAGGCCCACCGGACCCGCCAGCCCGAAGGCGATCCCATCCACCGCGAGCGCCACACCGCCCGCGCGCGCGGCCAGCGGCAGCAGCAGTGGGGCGCCCACGCGCAGCACCGCCGCGCCGTTGCCCAACCAGAGCGTCGCCAGCACCAGCGCGGGCGAGCGAATTGTCCCGCCCGAAAACCCAGGAATCATGCGCTGCGAAACGCCACAGAGCAGCAGCGCGATAAAGCCAACCGCGAGACTGTGCCTCGCAATGTCGAGTGCGATGGGCGGCGTTCCTCCAAACAGCGACGCCAGTCCATCTACCACAAGCAGGACCCCGCCGACCGCCGCCCAGGTATAGGCGGAGGCGATCAACGCCACAAATGGCCCATACGCCCCGCGGTCGCTGGAGACGCGGTCGCGATATACGCGGGCCGCCGCCTCCGCGGAGGGCGCGAGCCGGGTCACGCGCTCGGGTAAGCGGCCGCGGCGAGGCATCATTTTCAGGAAGACGGCGATAAACGCCACCAGGGCGCCGCCCACCAGCAGCATGCCTGTGCCAGTGACGATGCCGGACCAGGCGCCAGGCGCGAGCCCACCAGCCGTGCCGGCGGCGAACAATGCGAGGCCAGCCAGGTATGCCCCCGCCAGCGGCGCCAACATGCCGCGGGGAAAGGCGTCGAGTCCCGCGTACATCGGCAGGAAGCGCGCCGACATCGCCAGCGCCAGTGGAATCAGGAATCCAAAGAGGCCCAGTGTCACGTTCAGGTCGTCGCCCGCCGGAGGGACGATCCCCGTCGGGGTGACCGCCGCCGCGAACACATTGGCGGCATTCACCAGTCCGGCCAGTCCCAGCGCGACGAACGCGCCCGCCACGAACGGCAGGATGCTCCAGAGCGCTGGACGCGACCGAAGCGGAGGCCCCGCGCGCAGCGTCGCGGCCAGCATCCCCACGGCACCCAGCAGCGCCGCGGCCTCCAGCGGCGCGCTCAGCGCGAACGCGACGCGCCACACACCCGCGCCCGTGGCCGCCACCAGCGGTTGCGCGATCCCACGCAGGACGAGCGAGCTCACCAGGGCGGCGAGGACCCAGGGAACGAACC
>JANWHL010000288.1 GCA_025450405.1 Ktedonobacterales bacterium | reverse complement strand
TCGCCAGCGAGGATTTGCGGAACAACCAGCCGCGGCGCTGGCGGGATAGCGGGCGCCGGTGGCACGGACCCGCAGGCCGCGAGCGGCACGAGCCCGAGCGCCAGGCCCAGCAGCCAGATAGCTCGCCGCACGCCCACCGCGCACCTCCCCGCCTCCAGTCGCGCCGCACCATTCGTCAATTCATTGTAATGGCTGGCGCGGCACCACGGAAGCGCGGTGGGACCCGTGCGCGGCGATTCGACAGGTACCCGACCTCGCGATCACGGGGCGAGAGCGGTGACGAAGTCGCGCACGACGTCGTGGAAACGCGCCCGCTCTACGATCCCGGGGAAGTGGCCGCTCCGCTCAAAGATGGCGAGCCGCGCGCCCGGGATGCCATTCGCGATGGCCGTAGCCATATCCACCGTTTGGATGAAATCATGCCGGCCCACGATGACGAGCGCGGGGACGCACATGGCGGGCAGGAACGGACGCGAGTTCATCGGGCTATCACGTCCCTGAACGACCCTAGGCGGGCGTGCCGACCTCACGCGGGGCTCGCGCAGGCGGCTCCGTGCGTGCGTCCGCCAACCGGTCCCGAAGGAACTCTTCCCAGGTCCGATGACCCACGGCATGATCGGGTGTCAGGTTAGCGCCAGCCCGGATGGCCGCCGCCGCCTGCGTCGGCAGCCCGATCGGCAGGAGCCAGCGCCGACGATCCGTCGCCTGGAGGTAGCTCCGGACCAGCTCGGCCATGCCATACACCTTCGGGCCACCCATCTCGGGCACGAGACCGGCCGGCTGACCAAGCGCGAGCTCCACGAGCCGCGCCGCCACCTCGTCGGTATCGACGGGCTGGAACTGAAACCCAGGAAATACCGGGACTACGGGCAGCTTGGCCAGGTAGCGCGCCACCAACAGGACCAAGTCGTGGAACTGGGTAGCGCGCAGCGTTGTCCACGGCAACCCGGACTCCGCCACCACGCGCCCGGCGGCGAGTTTCGACGCGAAGTAGCCGAACATGGCGCGGTCGACGCCGCCAGCGACCGGGATCCGGTCGGCGCCGACAACCGAGATATACACCAGATGCCGCGCTCCTGCTCGCGACGCCGCCCGCACCAGGTTCCGAGCTTTGTCTTCGTCGCCCTTGGGACCACCGGCGCAGTGCACAATGATCTCGACCCCCGCCACCGCGACATCGATTCCCACATCCGCAGCCAGGTCACCAGTCACGACCTCGACACCCTCGCCAGCCTCGTGACCGCTCCGGCTGAGCACCCGTACCTCGCGGCCAGCATCGCGCAGCCGCCGGACGACCAAACGTCCGAGTGTTCCAGTTCCTCCGGTGACTAATATAGGCGATGCCAATCGACATACCCTCCTACATGACTGGGACAACCCTGGGCACAACAATAGGCGCGAGTGGCTCGAACGCACCGCGATGTCCCGCCGCGCCGTAGGTCTATCGTATCAGGCCTGGCACATCCTGTGCCCGCGAAGAAAACATACGGACGTCCCGAGTTCGCCGCGCGTTGAGGCCGCAACCGATGCCAGCATGATGAATTGACCGCGGACACCCCTGAACAATCACCCCTGAACAACGCGTATGCCTGGATGGTACGCCCGTCCGCATGGTAACATCTAGTACGCAAGTTCTAATCGCGAGTTGCGACCAGGAGATGAGATCGATGACCGACGAGACCTTCATCCTCACGACGTTCACCACCTCGTGGAACGCCTACCAGGATCACCTCAGAGCGGCGCTGGCGCCGCTCACCGCCGAGCAGCTCGCGCTGCGTGCCGCGCCGGACCTGCGCTCCATTGGCGAGAATGCCATGCACATCGTTGGATGCCGCGTGTTCTGGTTCACCGAGTTTCTGGGCGAGGTCGGCGGCGAGGCGCTGAAGGCGTACGCGCGTTGGAACGAAGTGGCTCTGCGAGCGCCGTACGCGAGCCGGGACGAGGTCGCGCAAGCCCTGGGGGCGCCCGTCCCAACCGGAGCCGAGCTCGCTCAGGGCCTTGACCACACCTGGCAATTTATGGCTGATCGTCTGGCGCGCTGGACTCCCGCCGACTTGCGCCGAACCTTTCCCGACGAGGAGGATGGCACGCCAGTCGACGTGCCGCGCGCCTGGGTGGTCTGGCACGTGCTTGAACACGACCTGCACCACGGCGGCGAGGTCTCGCTCGCGCTCGGCATGCATAGGATCCACGCCGAATTCGCTCTCTGAGCGCCGCCACCTCCTCACCACAAGGAGCTGCCCCATGCGCCGCCGCGCCTGGCCATTCCTGGCGGCGCTGTACGTCCCGCTCGCGCTCGCCGCCTGTGGCGCGCCCGTCACGTCCACAGCTGCCGGCCTCACCATCCGCCGCGACGTCCCGTATGCCCAGGCCGGCGGCGAGACACTCCGGCTGGACGCGTATCTTCCCCAGCGCACGACCGGAGCGCGCCCGGCCGTCATCTTCATCCATGGCGGCGGCTGGAGCCAGGGCGACAAGCGCTTCTGGGGGCCGGAGGCGCGGGAGATCGCCCAGCTGGGCTGGGTCGCCTTTTCGATCAACTACCGCCTGGACGCCCCGTCGCCCTACCCAGCGGAGATCGAGGACGTGCGGGCGGCGATCAGCTGGGTGCGCGCCCATGCCGGAAACTACGCGATCGATCCGGCGCGCCTCGCCCTGGTGGGCGACTCAGCCGGAGCCAACCTGGCGCTGCTCGCGGCCGTCGAGGGCGCCGGACCGCTCGACACCGGCACACGCGTGCGCGCCGCCGTCTCGTGGTCGGCACCAACCGATCTGGCCGCGCTCGCGCGAGCGGCCACCACCTGCGCGCCCGCCGGCTGTACCCACGACAGCCGCTTCGATGAGGTCGAGCACTACATCGGCTGCGACCCGACCGCCTGTCCCAACCGCTATGCCGCCGCCTCGCCCACCAGCGACGTGGACCCGAGCGATCCGCCGATCTTCCTGGCCAATAGCGACCAGGAGGTCATCCCGCTTGCCCAGGCCCAGGAGATGGCGGACCGCCTGCGCACGGCCGGCGTCCCCTACGAGCTCGACATCATCCCCGGCACGCGTCACGCCCTGGACTACACCAGCGTTGCCTGGCCACCCACGGTGGCCTTTCTACGACTGTATCTCGGGGACACATGACGCCGCATATCGCTCACGCGGCTGGCAGCGCCAGGAAGACGATCACGCCGCTGAACGTGAGGCCATCGATCTGGTACGCGTAGCATCCCGGCGCGCGGAGCCGCGTGAGGGCGATTTGGCCGCTCCAGGGCACCCCTTCGAGGTTTTGGTGCGCCACCAACCGCAGCTCCGGCAACAGCGGCTCGTCGGGCAGTAGCGGCGCGGTCTGGGGCTCGTCCACACCGCCATTGAAGCGCAACTGGCCGGGGCCGTCGATCTGCCGTCCCCGCACGATGATCGGCCCACCGTAATCCAAGCGGATCGCCCAGAGCACACTCGCGCCACCCCAATCGCTGGCCGCGCTGAATACGCCCCCCGGCACGTAGCGCAATTGCCCGTTGGCGGCACCGGGAGCGACGAGATAGACCTGGCTGCTCCCCTCATGGCCGATCCCCTGACCGATTCCATACTCGGGCGAGAAGGCGCTGGCCGGCGTGCCGGGACACGCCGCCCCGGCCGCCAGACTGGGCAGGCGCAGTGGGTGCCCCTCGAGCTCGGCCCAGACCGCCGGCGGCTCCGGCTGAATGGTGATTTCCGCGCGCGTAAACGTTTCCGCGGTTGGCGTGGGCACGAACCGGCTCAGCCACCCCTGAGCCGCGTCGCGCGCGGCGGGCACGCCCCCCAGTACGATTACCAGCGCGAGCAGCACCGCCCCCACCGCCGTGCCCAGCCGGATCGCCCGCCCCTGGCGCGAGAGCCGCGGCCGCAAAAGCCCGTGGTCCCCCGCGGTGCCGCGCTCGCCGTGGCGCTCGTCGGGACCCTGGCTGTCCCACTCGGCGCCATCGGCACCAGCGTCCGGGGCGACACCGCTCACCTCGGCCTCGAAGTCGCCCGGCTCTGGTGTGGGCGTGCCCGATGGAGCCGCCTGTTCGTCACTCCCCATGGTCATGCTGGTCCCTCTGGCCGCGCTGCTCTCCACGGAGTATGCCACGCGGAACATGGTGCCGCTAGCCACCGCGCGGCGCGGGCCGCCCTTGCGGGCGCGGCGCGTGTCTGCTATAGTGGCCCCGGCCTCGGGCGCGGTGGGTCGCCGCTATGTCCGCGGTCCTCGCATAGCCTGGTCCCGCCATACCCGGCACTCCAGCCGCCACGTTAAGGAGTCGCGCCATGCCTCAGCCGGCCGTCTCCACCGGCGTGCTGAAGGATCTCGTCCGCCAGCTCTTCGAGCGGCCCAGCGTCGAGGGCATGCTGGCCCTCAGCCCCGCCGACTTCGAGGAGTTCATCGCCTACGTCTTCGCCCGCGCGGGCTACACCCCAGTCCCCGTCGCGGCCGCCGGCTTCCGCCAGGAGGCCGGCATGGAGCTCTACCTCGGCGAGCCATCCGGGCCAGCCGTCGCCCATGCCCTCGCGTTGCGGCGCCTTCCGCTCGATAGCGTGGATACCGCGACGGTCCGCCGCTTCCTCGGCGCGCTGCCAGCGATCGGCGGCACGCTCGGCTATCTCGTCACCACCAGTGTCTTCAGCCAGGGCGCCTACGATGAGTCCGCGCGCGCTCCGCGCCTGCGCCTGATCCAGGGCGACCAACTGATCCGCTACATCACCTATGTGCGCGGCACACGCCCCGAGGGCTTCCCCGCGCCGGCTATCGCGCCCGATTATCTGCTGCACACCGGCGCCATCGCTCGTCGCGACCCCCACCAGACACGCGTCCTGGCGATTGCCAACCAGCGCGAGGGCACGGGCAAGACGACTACCGCCTTCTATCTCGCCCGGCGCCTGGCGGAGCGCGGCCACCGCGTGCTGGTGGTGGATCTCGATCCCCGCGCGCACCTGACCCGCCTCGTCCTGGGGGATCGCCCGGTGGATGGCCCCACCCTCACCCACTATTTCGCCCGACGCGCCACGCTGGCGCAGCTCACACGTGCGACACCCCACCCCAGCCTCTGGATCATCCCCTCCCACCCCGAGGCGCGACCCACCAGTGTCAGCATGTCGCTGCTCCCCAAGGTCGAGCTGCAATTCGCGGTGGACCTCCACGAGCCCGAGGTCGCGCCGCGTAACCAGGGAGCGCCTGGTGGATTCGATTGGATGCTGCTCGACACCCCGCCCGGCATGTCGCGCGCCGTGCGGGCGGGACTCGCCGCCGCGCACGATGTGCTGATCCCCACCACCACCGCCGCGCTTGCGGAGGCCGGCGACCTGGGTTGGCTCCCCGATGTGGCCGATGCCATGCGCGCGCTCACGGGCGGCGGCGTGCGTCCGCTGGGCTACGCGCTGACCCAGTGGCGGCCGAATGAGGCCAACCCAGCGACACTTGAGACCGCGCGGCGACTCCTGGCCGCGCGCGGCATCCGCGAGCTCCCCGTCCCCATCCCCTACGAGTTCCGCATCGACACCGCGCGCCGTCACCCCCCGCGCGGAGTCTGGGCCCGGCTGCCGCTGCCCTGGCGCGGTGCGGCCGTCGCCTATCGCCGCCTGGCCGCGGACATGAGCACGCGGGCCGGTGGGGTGTGAGCCCCCGCGACGGCCGCTAGCCCGAATGACGGCCGGGGTTGTCAACCTGGAACATCTGCCCTATACTCTCCCCTGCGCGCGCAAAAACCCACCTCTCCCTACCCCCACACCACAGGAGGACCGCGCATGCCCAACCATCCCGTCGTCCACCTCGAGATCCCGGCGCGGGACACCCAGGCAGCCAGCAAGTTCTACGCGGATGTCTTCGGCTGGGAGCTACAGACCGACGAGACCTACAACTATGTCATGTTCAACGCCGGGTCGGGTCCGGCGGGCGGCTTCGTGACGATCAACGACACGCCCAATGAGCAGAACGTCCAATACAAACCCGGCGAAGTGCTGATCTACCTTGGGAGCGACGACATCGACGGCGACCTAGCGAAGGTGACGGCGCAAGGCGGCACGGTCCTGACGCCGCGCACAGAGATCCCACACATCGGGTGGTTCGCCGTATTCACCGACCTGACCGGCAACAAGATCGGGCTCTTCAACGGCCAGCCACAGCAGGGCTGACCGGTCGCTCTCCCGTCCCCACGACACCAGACGCCACGAACCAGAACGGGGCGAGGCGGCGCGACCCGCGCGAGCGGGCGTTGCCGCCCCGTCCCTTCATTGTCCCTGGCGTCGCGTGGCGGCCCCACCGAGCTTGATCCCCTCGAACGCTGGCGCGCTGTGCGGCTTGGAGCCCCATGATAGAGTAAGGGAGGAGGCGCCCGGCTCAGGTGTCGCGGATGGAGACGTCCCGCGCGCCTGTCGCCAGAGGAGGAGGCAATGCCGATCCGCACGATGCGTTTGCCCGCGGACACCGATGTGGTGGCGAACCTGCTTCCCGCCGCGTTTCAATACCCCGAGAACCCCGAATGGAGCCTCACACGCGATGAGGCTCAGGCGATTGTGGACATGATGCGCAGCGCCAAGCGGCTGGGATTCCTCCTCGTGCCCCTCGCGCTCGTCTCGTCGAGTCTGCGCGACGCCTTTGGGGGATTCATCTGGGAGGAAGACGGCAAGCCCGTCGGCCTGGTCAACGTCTCGCGCCTCGGCATGGGGGGCACCTGGACGATCGGCAACGTGGCCGTCTTGCCGGCCTACCGCCGGCGCGGGCTGGCGCGCCTGCTGGTGGAGGCGGCCATCGCGCGGGCCCGCGAGCGCGGCGGCAAGAACGTCGTCCTCGACGTCATCGCCGGCAATGTGCCCGCCTATGAACTCTATCGCCGCCTCGGTTTCGAGCACTTCAACACCAGCACGGAGCTCGAATATACCCGCGCCGAAGCTCCCCAGACGCCCGCGCTCCCCAGCGGCTATCACGCGAACCGCCTGCCACTGTTCGACTGGCGTCAGACCTTTGCCCTCACCTCGCGCATCACGCCGGCGCCCGTTCAGCGGTTTCGGCCGGTCGACGCGGCTGAGCTCAAGGTGCCGTTGCCACTGCGGATTCCGTTCCGCCTGGTCGTCGCGCTCTCCGGCTCCCATCCCGAGAAAGCGGCCGTTGTCGCCGACTCGCCGCGCGAGGTCGCGGGCCTGATCACCTACGAAGCCCGCCGGCGCGGCGTAAACCAGTGCGAGCTCTTCCTCGATCCCGCGCATGCGGCGATTGGACCCTACCTCGTCGCGCGGACCCTCCAGAGCGTCCGCGCGGTCTCGCCACGCGGGGCCATCCAGGTCTCGATCCCGACCTGGGAGCAACCCCTGCTGGACGCGGCGCTCGCGGTGGGATTCGAGCAACGCCTGGAAATGCACTCGCTCGGCATGGTCCTCTGATGCCGGCTCGCCCGAGCGGGGCCGTCGTGGCGATATCGGGCGATACTGACCGGGACAGCGAAGCCGGGCGGGCACGATGGTGCCCGCCCGGCCTCCGAACGTCCGCTCACCGGACACCGCTAGGGTAGTGGGTGGTCCTGATCGCTGACCACCTCATCATCGCTGACGAACTCATCCGCCCCCTGGACGTCGCCGATCGCCTGACCGTCGTTACCCAGCAG